>NZ_JARAVM010000031.1:0-102381 GCF_033792735.1 Streptomyces sp. PA03-3a | reverse complement strand
GTCCTGCGCCGGGGCTCCCCGGCCTCGCCGCCGCGTGCGGGGGCTCCGCCGTCGCCGTCGCGGCCCCGGGGCACCTGCCGGCGCCGGGGGGCGGCCCCGCCGCCGTCACCGCGCTCACCGCGGCCCTGGGCGCCCTTCTCCCGGTCGGCCCGGTCACGCCGCTCGCCTCGTTCGCCCCGGTCGCGCGGCGGCTCCCCGTCGCGGCTCACCACGCCCGGGCACCTTCCCGGCCGGCCGGACGGGCGGATCGGGACGGACGGAGGGCGCGGGGCCCCGGAGCTGCCGTCACGGGGTCTCCTTCGGGCTCGTGCTGGGCTTGGCGGACGGCGTCGGGCCCAGGGAGGCGGCCGCGGAGCCGCTGGGCGCGACGGTGGCGGGCGCCGTGCTCGGGCTGGGCGCCGGGACGTACGGCGCGGCGCCGGGGCTGCCGAGGACGGTGCCGTCGGGGGCGAGGAAGGCCGGGTTGCCACCGGGGACCAGGCCCAGCTCGCGGGCCTGCTCGTCGAGCGCGTCCGGCGCCGAGTACCGGTCGACCTCCTGCTGCAGCGCCTGCTCCTCGTCGGTGTACTGGGTGGTCTTCTTCTGCAGCTCGCTCAACTTGAAGGAGTCCCGGTTCACCGCCGAGTTGAGCAGCAGCAGGGTGATCAGGCCCCCGCCCAGCAGCAGCACGATCAGCAGCACGAAGGGCGAGCGCGCCGCCGAGCTGCGCCGCCTCATTTCAGCGCCTCGCGGATCCGCTGGGCGCCGCGCAGGCGGGCCGGGGCGGCCCTGCGGTTGGCGGCGATCTCGTCCTCCGTGGGCAGCTCTGCGCCGCGGGTGAGCAGCTTGAGCCGGGGCTGGTACTGCTCCGGCACCACGGGCAGCCCGGGCGGCGCCGTGGTGGCCGCGCCGGCCGCGAGGACGCCCTTGACGAGGCGGTCCTCCAGGGAGTGGTACGACATCACGGCGATCCGGCCGCCCACCGCGAGCGCGGCGACGGCCGCCGGGATGGCCCGCTCCAGCACCGTCAGCTCCCCGTTCACCTCGATGCGCAGCGCCTGGAAGGTGCGCTTGGCCGGGTTGCCGCCGGTGCGCTTGGCGGCCTGCGGCAGCGCCTCGCGGATCAGCTCGACCAGCCGGGCGCTGGTGGTGAAGGGCTCGCGTTCCCGCTCGCGGACGACAGCCTCCACGATCTTGCGGGCGAACTTCTCCTCGCCGTACTCGCGCAGCACCCGTACCAGCTCGCCCGGCGGATAGGTGTTGAGGACCTCGGCGGCGCTGATGCCGGCCGTCTGGTTCATGCGCATGTCCAGCGGCGCGTCCTGGGCGTAGGCGAAGCCCCGGTCGGCCTCGTCCAGTTGCATGGAGGAGACGCCGAGGTCGAACAGGACGCCCTGCACCTTGGGGACGCCGAGCCGCTCCAGCACCTCGGGGATCTCGTCGTAGACCGCGTGCACGAGGGTGGCCCGGTCCCCGTACGGCGCGAGTCGCTCACCGGCGAGCTTGAGCGCGGCGGGGTCGCGGTCGACGGCGACCAGCCGGGCCTCGGGGAACCGCCGCAGCAGTGCCTCGCTGTGCCCGCCGAGGCCGAGGGTGGCGTCCACGACCACGGCGCCCGGCACTTCGACGGCGGGGGCCAGCATGTCCAGGCAGCGGTCCAGCATGACCGGGACGTGGCGTGGCTCGGACGGGGTGGCGCTCATGAAGCCCTTCTCATCTGCTCGCGGGGACGTACCACTGGGTCCCCGCCCGCTCGTGGGCGGCCATCTGGCACCGGGGAAGGAGTGCCAGCGGGCCGGGGAGCGGGAGGAGGCCGAGCGTCACGTACACGGACGTGAGTCATCAGGCTACGGGCGAGGTCACATTAAGCCGGGAGGCACCTCCTGGGACAACGCCGAAAAGGCGTCTTCCTGACCCGCCAGATAGTCCTCCCAGGCCGCCGCGTCCCACACCTCGACGCGGGTGTTGGCGCCGATCACCGCGCATTCGCGGCGCAGCCCGGCGTAGTCGCGCAGGGGCTGCGGGAGGGTGACCCGCCCCTGCTTGTCGGGGACCTCGTCGTGGGCGCCGGCGAAGAGGACCCGCATGTAGTCGCGTGCCGCCTTGGAGGTGAGGGGGGCGCGCCGGAGCTCCTCGGTGAGGGCGCGGAAGCCCTCGACCGGCCATACGTACAGGCAGCGCTCCTGGCCCTTGGTGATGACCAGGCCGTCCGCGAACTGTTCGCGGAACTTCGCGGGCAGGACCAGCCGGCTCTTGTCGTCCAGCCGTGGCGCGTACGTCCCGAGGAACATCCGCACCTCCCGCGTCAGGTTGGCGACCCACTTCGCGCCACTTTACTCCACCGGTCCCCACGGTCAACGAGAAGCCTGCCCTGGCGCAGGCGCCCTCGCGGGCCCGGGCGGCCGAATCACCCGCACGGGCGAGCGCGCGCGGCGCCTGTGGGTTACCTCACAGTGCACCGGTTTGACCGAGATTTGCCGGACCCCACAGCAGGTCGGAAGAGACCGCGCGCTCTACGGTCGTGTCATGTCGATAAACGCGCATCAGTCCGCGGTTCCCGCAGGCACCGGCACGGCGTCCGTCACCGACCGGCTGGTCGAGGCGAACCGGCGTTACGCGGAGCAGTTCCGCGACCCCGGCATGGACGCCCGCCCGGTGCTCCACGTGGCCGTGGTCGCCTGTATGGACGCCCGCCTCGACCTGCACAAGGCGCTGGGCCTGGAGCTCGGCGACTGCCACACCATCCGCAACGCCGGCGGGGTGGTCACCGACGACACCATCCGGTCGCTCACCATCAGCCAGCGCGCGCTGGGCACCCGCTCGGTCGTGTTGATCCACCACACCGGCTGCGGCCTGGAGTCGCTGACCGAGGAGTTCCGCACGGAGCTGGAGGAGGAGGTGGGCCAGCGTCCGACCTGGGCGGTGGAGTCCTTCCGCGACGTCGACCAGGACGTGCGGCAGTCGATGCGGCGGGTCCGCACGTCCCCCTTCCTGGCCCACACGGACGACGTCCGGGGGTTTGTGTTCGACGTGCACACCGGCCTGCTGCGCGAAATCACAAACGAGTAACGGAAGCGGAGTGACGCGGAGCATAGTTGAAGGAGAGAATGCTTCGTGTGACGGGGAGGGCCGGTCCAGGGATGACCGCGACCCTAGGAACGGGCCGAGGAGAACCGGGTGACGACCTATGACGCACGAGCGAGCCTCAGCGATCTGACTGCCACGGCGGACCGCGTACGCCGGTCGGTGGAGAACGTGATCGAGGGCAAGCCCGAGGTCGTACGGACTGCGCTGACGGTGTTGCTCGCCGAGGGACATCTGCTGATCGAGGATGTCCCCGGCGTCGGCAAGACGATGCTTTCCAAGGCGCTGGCCCGGTCGATCGACTGCTCGGTCCGGCGCATCCAGTTCACGCCGGACCTGCTGCCGTCGGACATCACCGGGGTCAGCGTCTTCGACCAGCAGCGCCGCGACTTCGAGTTCAAGCCGGGCGCGATCTTCGCGCAGATCGTGGTCGGCGACGAGATCAACCGCGCGTCGCCCAAGACGCAGTCCGCGCTGCTGGAGTCGATGGAGGAGCGCCAGGTCACCATCGACGGCAGCACCTATCCGCTGCCGAGCCCCTTCATGGTCATCGCCACCCAGAACCCGGTGGAGATGGAGGGAACGTATCCGCTGCCCGAGGCGCAGCGGGACCGCTTCATGGCCAGGGTCTCCATCGGTTACCCCAGCATGGAGGCCGAACTGGAGATGCTCGACGTGCACGCGGGTGTCAGCCCGCTGGACGACCTGCAGCCGGTCGCCCACGCGCACGAGATCGTCAAACTGGTGGAAGCGGTACGGACGGTGCACGTGTCCCCGGCCGTGCGGCACTACGCGGTGAGCCTGGTGTCGGCCACCCGGGACCACCCGGACCTGAGGCTCGGCGCCTCCCCGCGCGCCACGCTGCACCTGGTGCGCGCGGCACGCGCGGCGTCGGCCCTGGACGGCCGGGACTACGTGCTCCCCGACGACGTCCAGACGCTGGCCTCGGCCGTGCTGGCGCACCGTCTGCTGCCGACCGCGCAGGCGCAGTTGAACCGGCGCACCCCGGAACAGGTCATCGCGGAGATCGTGCAGCGCACGCCGGTCCCCGACCCGTACGGCAACCGGTGACCCGGACGACGGGCGGGGCGCTGGAGGTGCCGCGTGACCGAGCGTGAAAGCGGCTTCCGGGCCGCCCTGGGCGGCCTCACCACGCGGGGCCGCTCCTTCCTCGCCGCGGGGATCGCGGCGGCCGTCTGCGCCTACGTCCTGGGGCAGCCGGACCTGCTGCGGGTCGGCCTGCTGCTGGCCGTGCTGCCGCTGGTCTGCGTGGCGGTCCTGTACCGCACGCGCTACCGCGTCGCCGGCAGCCGCAGGCTGTCGCCCTCGCGCGTGCCGGCGATGTCCGAGGCGCGGGTGCACCTGCGGGTGGACAACGTGTCGCGGCTGCCCACCGGGCTGCTGATGCTCCAGGACCGGGTGCCGTACGTGCTGGGGCCCCGCCCCCGCTTCATCCTGGACCGGGTGGAGCCCGGCGGGCACCGCGAGGTGTCCTACCGCGTCCGCTCCGACCTGCGCGGGCGCTACCCGCTGGGGCCGCTGCAACTGCGGCTGACCGACCCCTTCGGCATGTGCGAGCTGACCCGCTCCTTCAGCGCGTACGACACCCTGACCGTGGTGCCCCGCGTGGAGCCGCTGCCGCCGGTCAAGCTCAAGGGCGACTCCTCCGGCTACGGGGAGAGCCGCACCCGGGCGCTGGCCCTGGCCGGCGAGGACGACGTGATCCC
This sequence comes from Streptomyces sp. PA03-3a, assembly GCF_033792735.1. Classification (NCBI taxonomy): domain Bacteria; kingdom Bacillati; phylum Actinomycetota; class Actinomycetes; order Kitasatosporales; family Streptomycetaceae; genus Streptomyces; species Streptomyces sp. PA03-3a. The sequence continues at coordinate 97,591 of NZ_JARAVM010000031.1, read as the reverse complement.
GCGCGGCTACCGCCACGGAGACGACCTGCGCCGGGTGCACTGGCGCTCCACCGCCAAGTACGGCGAGCTCATGGTGCGCCGCGAGGAGCAGCCGCACCGCGCCCGGTGCACGGTGCTGCTGGACACCCGCGCCGTGGCGTACTTCGGCGCCGGGCCCGACTCGGCCTTCGAGTGGGCGGTGTCCGGGGCGGCGTCGGTGGCGATGCACATGCTGGAGCGCGGGTACTCCGTACGGCTGCTCACCGACACCGGCAGCACGGTGCCCGGCTCCGAGGGCTTCGGCGGCACCGACTCCTCGGACGCGGCAGGCGCCATGCTGGACACCCTGGCCGTGATCGACCACTCGGACGGCGCCGGGCTCTCCCGTGCGCTCGACGTGCTGCGCACGGGCAGCGAGGGCCTGCTGGTGGCCTTCTTCGGAGATCTCGACCAGGAGCAGGCCGCGATGGCGGGGCGGATGCGGCAGCGGGCGGGGGCGGCCGTCGCCTTCGTCCTGGGCAGCGCGGCCTGGGGCGCCCTGGACGAGGACGGGACGGCACCGCTCGCGGCCCCGCGGCCGGACGCCGGCGCCGACGCGCCCGAGGGCGCCTCGGCGCGGACCGTGCGGATGCTGCACGAGGCGGGCTGGACGGTGCTCCAGGCCGCCGCCGGCGACCGACTGCCCGATCTGTGGCAGCGGGCCGACCGGCACCGGTCGCGCGAGGAGGCGGGGACGCGATGATGAGCGGACGGGGACGGCTCGCGGTCTGCGCGGCGGCGGCGACGCTGATGACGACCTGCTCGCTGCTGCCGCTGGCGACGCCGAACTCGTGGATCCTTCAGGCCGTCTTCCTGGTGCTGCTGCAGACCGGGGTGGGTGCGCTGACCCGCCGGGCGCCGCTGGCCCGGCCGCTGACCGTACTGGCGCAGGCGGTGTTCTCGCTGCTGGTACTGACCCTGATGTTCGCGAACGAGCAGGCCGTGCTCGGGTTCCTGCCCGGGCCCGCCGCGTACACGCAGTTCGGCAACCTGCTGACGGCCGCGATGCAGGACGTGACCCAGTTCGCCATCCCGGCGCCGGTCACCCCGGGCATCCGGCTGCTGCTGCTCGGCGGGGTGCTGCTGATCGGCCTGGCCGTGGACGCGCTGGCGGTGACCTACGGCAGCGCGGCCCCTGCCGGGCTGCCGCTGCTCGCCCTGTACTCGATCGCGGCGGGGCTCGCCGGGGGCGACGGCACCCGCTGGCCGTACTTCCTGCTGGCCGCCGTCGGCTACCTGCTGCTCCTGCTGGCCGAGGGCCGCGACCGGATCTCCCGCTGGGGCCGCGTCTTCGGCGGCGTCGGATCCGGGGCGCGCGCCGGCTACGGAGGACCGACCGGGGCGGTGGCCCCGGTACGGACCGGGCGCCGCATCGGGGCGATGGCGCTCGGCATCGCCCTGGTGGCGCCGGCCGCGCTGCCCTCCATGGGCGTGGGGCTGCTGCCGACCGGCGGCTCGGGCACGGGGAACGGGCGCGGCGGCGGAACGATCTCCGCGGTCAACCCGGTGGTCGCGCTCCAGGACAACCTGAACCAGTCCGACGACCGGGTGGTGCTCCGCTACCGGACGAACGCCGTCTCCAACGCGGACATGTACCTGCGGATCGTGGCCCTCGACCGCTTCACCGGTGACAAGTGGGAGCCCGCCCAGCGTTCCCTCACCGGCGTGCCCAAGGTGCTGCCCAGCCCCCAGGGGCTCGGCCCCGGCGTGAAGGCCGCCGAGGTCGCCACCTCGGTCGCGGCGGACAAGAGCTACGTCCAGATGTGGCTGCCGCTGCCGTACCCGGCCACCCAGGTGCAGGTCGACGGGCGCTGGCGCTACGAGACCACGGGCCGCACCATCATCGGCGACCGGGGTCAGACCACCTCCGGCGCGCAGTACCAGGTCAGCAGCCTGGCCCTGGAGCCGACCGCGCAGCAGCTGGCGAGCGCGCCGCCGGCCGACGACCGGCTGCGGGCCGAGTACACGAAGGTGCCGGACTCGCTGCCGCAGGTGGTGACGCAGACGGCCCTGGACGTCACCAAGGACGCCGGCAACGACTACGAGCGGGCCCTCGCCCTGCAGCGGTGGTTCACCTCGGGCGCCTTCTCGTACGACACCTCGGTGCGCTCCGGCACCGGGGTGCAGGCGATCACCCGCTTCCTGCGCAACAAGGAAGGGTTCTGCATTCACTTCGCCTTCACCATGGCGGCGATGGCGCGGACCCTGGGCATCCCGGCACGGGTGGCGGTCGGCTTCACGCCCGGCACCGCGGAGGCGGACGGCGCGTACGCGGTCGGGCTGAAGGACGCTCACGCCTGGCCCGAGCTGTACTTCGAGGGTGTCGGCTGGACCCGGTTCGAGCCCACGCCCACCCGTGGCACCCTGCCGGGCTACACCCAGGAGACGACCGCCTCCGACAGCGGGCCCTCGGCGCCCGACACCCCGGAGGAGTCCGCGGGGGCGGGCGCGAGCACCGGACCGACCGTGGCCCCGACCTGCGTGGGCAAGGACGCCCAGCTCGGCAACTGCGACCCCCTGGGCCAGGCCTCGGGCATCGGCGGGGATGACGAGGGGCTGTGGCCGCGGATCCTCGAGTGGACGCTGCGGGTCCTCGCCTGGGCGGTGGTGCCGCTGGTGGTGCTCGTGCTGCTGCTGCCGCTGCTCTGGCGGCGCAGGCAGCGTTTCCAGCGGCTGGGCGGCGGCCAGGACCCGGCCGCCCTGGCGGCGTGGCTGGAGCTCACCGGGCGGGCCCGGGGCACGGCGCCGGACGGCGGGGACGGGCGGGGCGGGGCCCCTAAGGGCCTGACCCCCGGCGAGCTGGACGCCATGGGCGCCCGCGACGGCGCCCGGACCCTGGCGGCCTGGCTGGAGCTGACCGACACCGCCTGGGACTACGGCCTGCGGCCCGACGAGTCCGAGACACCGCGCCGGGTCGCGGGGCGCCTCGTCCGCGACGGGGGCCTTGAAGGGCCCGCCGCGGAGGCGGCGCAGCGTCTGGCCGGCGCGGTGGAGCAGGCCCTGTTCTCGCCGCGGCCGCCGGCCACCACCGGCTCGGCGAAGGACGTGCAGCTGGTCCGGGAGGGACTGCACAGGAACGCGGACGCCAAGACGCGGATCCGTGCCGTGCTGCTGCCGCGGTCCGCGGTCCGGGTCGTGTGGCGGTCCGCGGAGCGCTGGTCCGCGTTCTCGGCCCGCGTGTCGGCCCGGCTGCGGGGTGCGGGCGACGCGGTGATGCGGCCGCTGCGGCAGCGCCGGACCTCCTGAGGGTTCCTCCGGGGGCGGCCGGGTGGCCGCTCCCGGAGGCCGCACGCCGCGGACGCCGGGTGAAGCACGCCGGGCGTCGCATGCTGTGTGTCGGATGCAGCGGCACCCCGGGCGACGGCAGGGCGGCATGGCGAAGGGGCGGGGTTCCGACCGGAACCCCGCCCCTTCGTCTTCGTCCGTATGTCAGTGGCCCTGTTCGTCGCGGCGCCGCTGCCAGCGCTCTTCGATGCGGTCCATCATCTTGCGCCGCGGCTGGTTGCGCCGGCCGCGTCCGACGGCCCCCTGCTGGGGCTGCCCCGCGGGAGCGGCGGCCGCACCCGGTTTGGCGGCACGACGCCAGCCGGTGACGGCGAGAACGGCACAGCCGAGCATCACGAGGAAGCCCACGACGCTGATCCAGGGCTGCTGGGCGATCATGCCGCCCATCAGCAGCCCGATGCCCACCAGGAAGCCCGCCACAGCCAGGTAGACGCGCCGCCTGGTGTAGGTGCGCAGCCCGCTTCCCTCAAGCGCCGACGCGAACTTGGGATCTTCGGCGTACAGCGCTCGCTCCATCTGCTCGAGCATGCGCTGCTCGTGCTCCGAGAGCGGCACGGAGTCCTCCTCCTCGTCGGTCGCGGGGGAGCGACCGGTACGACCCTTCCAGGATAGGCAGGGAATCGCCCCCGTGAAACCCGCCCCACTACGCCAATCCGACGGGGGGTGTTTTCCCCGTCGAACGCCACGTCATGCCAGCATACGGCCCTTGACCGGGAATCGGGGGGCGTGTGACGGACTCCTCCCGCTGGGTGACCGGAAGAGGCGACGCCGACCGCCCCCGGTTCCGGCTCAGCCGCGCTCGGCCAGCACGTGCAGCTGGGTCGCCACGGCGTGGAAGGCGGGCTGCTCGGCGGCGGCCAGTTCCAGCCTCAGCAGGGCGTCCATCGCGCCCGGTTCGGTGTCCACCAGGACGCCCGGCACCAGGTCGGCGAAGACACGGACGCCGTGCACCGAGCCGACCCGCAGCCCGGCGTCGGCGACCAGGGCGGTGAGCTCCTCGGCGGTGAAGCGGCGGGGCATCGGATCACCCTCGCCCCAGCGGCCGTCGGGGTCGTCCAGGGTGTGCCGGGCCTCGCCGAAGTGACCGGCGAGGGCCCGGGCGAGGACGGCGCCGTGGCGGCCGGCGGCGAGCAGGCTGAGGGCGCCAGAGGCGCGCAGGGTGCCGGCGGCGTTCCGCACGCCCTCGGCGGGGTCGTCCACGTACTCCAGGACGCCGTGGCAGAGCACGACGTCGTGACTGCCGGCCGGCACGACGTCGAGCAGCCCGTGGGCGTCGCCCTGGACCCCGCGGACACGTTCGGTGACGCCCGCCTCCGCCGCACGGCGTTCGAGGGCGAAGAGGGCGTCGGGGCTCGGGTCGACCACGGTGACCCGGTGGCCCAGACTGGCCACCGGCACCGCGAAGTTGCCGGTGCCGCCACCGGTGTCGAGCACGTCGAGGACGTCCCGTCCGGCGGCCTTGGCCTGCCGGTCCAGCGCATCGCGCAGGACCTCCCAGACCACGGCGGTACGCAGGGCTGCGCGGGGCCGCAGCGGTTCGGCCCCTCCTGGACGGGACATGCGGACGGCTCCTCGCGGACGGACGGGGCTGGGACCGGTCGGCCCGGCCTGGGACCCACTCTAGTGGGACGCCGCCCGGCGGCCGATCAAGCGGGACGGCCGGTCTGCGGCCGTTCCAGCACGGGTTGCAGCGCCAGCGTGCGCTCCACGAGGCGCAGGAACATCTCCGTCGCGCGGACGAGGTCGTCGGCCTCGCGGGCGCTGGCCGCGCCCTGGATGCCGGCCTCAGCGCGGGCCCGCTGCCGGGCGCCCGCCTCGAACAGGGCACTCCATTCGGCCAGTTCGGGGGCGACCTCGGGCAGCACCTCCCAGGCACTGCGTATCCGCTGCCGGCGTCGCCTGGTGGGTTCGGGGCGGCCGCGCACGGCGAGGACGGCGGCCGCGGTACGCAGGGCGGCCAAGTGTGCTGTGGCGAAGCGGTCGTTGGGGACCTCCAGGACGGCGGCCTCGTCGAGCCCCCGCCGGGCCTGGACGAGCAGGTCGAGGGCGGCCGCGGGGGCGTTGGCCCTGCGCAGCACGGGGTGGACGTCGGCGGCACTGCCGCCTGCGACGGCGCCGCTGCGGACTGACGCGGTCATCACATACCTCCTGTCTTCGCAGGACGTGTCCGACACTTCCCTGTCTTCACCACTCATCGTGAAGCACACCTCTGACAATCGCGCTGACCTGGGAAAACGGCGGCCATGGCCGGACAGCGCCCCGAACGTCCCCGAAGGTTCCCGAACATCCCCGGATTCGCGGTCCGATGACCCCGTGGGCTAGAGTTTTTGCACTGACCAGTCAGTGCAATTGAGAGGGGTGGCCACGTGATCGCCGCCGAGGGGTTCGGGCTCGAGGGGCCCCGGGGCCGGGTGTTCGGGGACGTCACCTTCACCGCGCCGGCGGGCAGCGTGATCGCCGTCGAGGGGCCTTCCGGCTCGGGCCGGACCTGCCTGCTGCTGTCGCTGACCGGGCGCATGCGCTCCACCGAAGGCCGGGCCGAGGTGGCCGGGTTCCGGCTGCCCGGGCAACTCGCCGCGGTCCGCCGCGTCACCGCGCTCGGCCCCGTCACCGGGGTCTCGGAACTCGACCCCGCCCTCACGGTCGGCGAGCACCTGCGGGAACGCGTGCTCCTGCAGCGGCGGTTCGGCGGCTCGCTGCGCGAACTGCTGCGGCCCGGCGGAACCCGCGGGGCGCGCGTCGACGACGCGCTCTCGGCGGCCGGGCTGGACCTGTCGGCACTGCCCAAGGCCGAACGCACCGCCGCCCGGGACCTGGAGCGGCTGGAGGCCCTGCGCCTGGGCACCGCCCTCGCACTGCTGGCCCGTCCCGAGGTGCTGGCGGTGGACGACACCGACCACAAGCTGGCCCCGGCCGAACGCGAGCAGGCCTGGGCGATGCTGCGCGGCATCGCCGCGAACGGCACGACGGTCCTGGCGGTCTGCACGCAGGCACCGGAGGACGCCGTGGTGGTACGCACCCGGGCGCCCGCCGCACACGGCCGCGCGACCGAGGACTCCACCGGCGAGCCCGGTGGCGGGCACGCCGACGAACACGACGACGAGCACCACCCCGAGCACGAGGACGACACCGACGAGGAAGGGGCGGCCGATGCGCACGCCGAGGCTGGCAGCGCTTGAGCTGAGGAAGTTCGGCAGAGGGCGGCTGCCACGCGCCGCCATGGTGTCGGTGCTGCTCCTGCCGCTGCTCTACGGCGCCCTGTACCTGTGGTCGTTCTGGGACCCCTACGCACGGCTGGACAAGATCCCCGTAGCCCTGGTGAACGCCGACGATGGCACCACCGTGGACGGGCGACGGCTCGCCGCGGGCGACTCCGTCGTGGACGGCCTGCGGGAGAGCGACACCTTCGACTGGCACGAGACCGACGCCGCCGAGGCCGCCAAGGGCGTCCGGGACGGCCGCTACTACCTGTCGCTCACCATCCCGCGGGACTTCAGCGCGCGCGTCGCGTCGAGCTCCGGCGACCACCCGCGCACCGGCGCGCTCCAGGTGCGCACCAACGACGCCAACAACTACATCGTGGGGCAGATCTCCCGGACGGTCTTCTCCGAAGTACGGTCCGCCGCCTCCACCAAGGCGTCGAGGAATTACTACGACCGGATCTTCGTGGCCTTCTCCGACCTCCACGACGAGACGGTCGAGGCCGCCGACGGCGCCGACGACGTCACCAAGGGCGCGGGCACGGCCCGTACGGGCTCCGAGGAACTGGGCGACGGCATCGCCGGCGCCGAGGACGGCGCGCGGCGGCTGGCCGGCGGCCTGCGCACGGCGAAGCAGGGCAGCGGTTCCCTCGCCGGCGGGCTGGGAGCGCTCGACACCGGAGCGGGACAGGTCGCCGCGGGGACCCAGTCACTGGCGGACAAGGTCAACGGCGCCTCGGACGAACTGACCTTCGTCAAGCAGCACGTCAAGGAGATCAACGCGGTGGCGCGGGTCGTCGCCCGGGGCTCGCAGGCCGCGCGCGCCGGCATCGACGACCTGCCGGGGCAGGCGGCGCGGGCGGCCGAGGACGCCGAGGACGCCGCCGCGGGGATCCACGACGCCTATGACGAGCAGTGCCCCCTGGGCGCGGTCACCCCGCAGTGCCGGACCCTGAGGGATGCCGTGGACGCCGCCGACGAGGTGGCGGACGTCGCGCGCCGCCTCGACACCTATGTGCACGGGCACTCCGCGGCCCTGGACGGGCTCCGCGACGACCTGGGCGCACTGCACTCGGCGGCCGTGGAGCTGTCCGACCCGGCGCTCGCCGCCAAGCTCCAGAACGCCGTCGACGGCGTCAACCGGCTCAACGACGGCGCCCACAAGGTGGCGAAGGGCCTGCGGACCGCCTCCGCCGGCGCGGGCGCCCTGGACGCCGGGCTACGGGACCTGGCGTCGGGTGCCGACACCCTGGCGGGCGGGATGTACCGGCTCTCGGACGGCAGCAACCGGCTGACGACCGGCCTGACCCGGCTCACCGACGGCAGCGGGCAGCTCGCCGACGGCCTGCACGACGGCGCGTCCCGGATCCCCGACTACGACGACCGGGAGCGCGCCGGCCGCACCGAGGTGATGGCGGACCCCGTCCGGCTCGCCGCACGGTCGCTGCACAAGGCGCCCAACTACGGGACGGGCTTCGCCCCCTACTTCATACCGCTGTCGCTGTGGGTCGGCGCGATGGTCGCCTACATGCTGCTGCCGCCGCTCAGCAGGCGCGCAATGTCCGCGGGCGCCCCCGCCGGGCGGATCGCGGTGGCCGGGTGGCTGCCGGTGCTGGCCACAGGGGTGCTGCAGACGCTGGCGCTGATGGCGGTGCTGCACTGGGCGATCGGCCTGCAGATGGTGCGGGCGGCCGGGACGATCGGCTTCCTCGTGCTGGTGACCGCCTGCTTCGCCGCCGTCGTGCAGTGGCTCAACGCCCGTTTCGGGCCCGCCGGCCGCGTGCTGGTGCTGGCGCTGCTCATGCTGCAGCTCACGTCGGCGGGCGGCACCTACCCGGTGCAGACCAGTCCGGGCTTCTTCAACGCGATCCACCCCTTCCTGCCGATGACCTACGTCGTCGAGGGGCTGCGCCACCTCATCACGGGCGGTGGGCTCTGGCCGGTGTGGCGGGCGGTCCTGGTGCTGCTCGCCTTCACCGCGGGAGCGCTGGCGCTCACCGCGGTGTCGGCCCGACGCAAGCAGGTATGGACGGTCGACCGGCTGCATCCGGAGCTGTCCCTGTGAGGCCGCGCCGAGACGACCGCCCGGAGCGTAGACAATCGTCGTCATGAACAGTGCACGACGGCAGGCCACCCGGCAGCGGCTCTTCCAGGCCGCGGTCACGCTCATCGCCGAGCAGGGTTTCTCCGCGACGACCGTCGACGAGATCGCCGAGCGCGCCGGGGTGGCCAAGGGCACCGTCTACTACAACTTCGCCAGCAAGAACGAGCTCTTCGAGGAGCTTCTGCGGCACGGCGTGGGCCTGCTGACGGCCTCCCTGCGGGATGCGGGCGCCGACGTCACCGCGCGCGGCGGCAGCCACGTGGACGCCATCGACGCGATGATCAGGGCCGGGCTCGCCTTCATCGCGGAGTACCCGTCGTTCACGCAGCTGTACGTGGCCGAGCTGTGGCGGACCAACCGTGCCTGGCAGGACACGCTCATGGTGCTGCGCAAGGAGGCGGTCGCGGTCGTGGAGCAGACGCTGCGCGACGCGGTGGAGGCGGGCGAGCTCTCCGAGGAGATCGACGTGCCGCTCACGGCGGCCGCGCTCTTCGGGATGGTGCTCGTCGCGGCGCTGGACTGGCTGTCCTTCCAGCCCGAGCGGTCGGTCGACGACGTGCACGCGGCTCTGTCGCGGCTCCTGCAGGGACGGGTCGCGGGGCACGCCCGCGCCTGAACGCCGCACGGTGGCGCGCCGCCCCGGCGCGAGCCCGATCCCCCGTCGGGCCGTTCCGGGACGGCGCTCCCCCGTGCACCCCCGCTCCGGCCGGGCGTCGCAGCCGTTCCGCCGCCCCGTGTCGGCGGTGCCGGTGCCGTGCCCTTCCGTTGCCTCCACCTTGGCGTCCGGGCCGGTCCGCGCTCATCCGCGCAGCTACTCAAGTGGGGGTCTGAGTACGGATACTCATCACCGCGTCGTATCGCTCAAAGGCGGCGGCGCCTTTCCGGGGGTTCGGTAGCATCACGGCCCATGTCGGTACTTCCGCTCGTGTTCACCAGCGGCTGGGCGAGCGGGATCAACGCCTATGCCGTGGTCTTCCTGCTGGGCCTGATGGGCGTCACGGGGGTCAGCGACGAGGTGCCGCCGGCGCTGGAGCGCACCGATGTGCTGGTCGTCGCGGGGATCCTGTTCCTCTGCGAGGCGGTCGCGGACAAGATCCCCTACGTGGACACCACGTGGGACGCCGTGCACACGGCGATCCGGCCGGTCGCCGGAGGCGTGGTGGCGGCCCTGCTGGCCGGACAGGACGGCTCGCTCCCGCAACTGGCGGCAGGCGCGGTCGGCGGGACGACGGCGCTGGTGAGCCATCTGGTGAAGGCCGGGCTCCGGCTGGGCGTCAACACCTCGCCGGAACCCGCGAGCAACATCGTGATCAGCCTGGCGGAGGACGCCGGCGTCGCCACGATCATCGTCTTCGCGCTCTTCCACCCGGTGGCCGCGGCCTGCGTCGCGGCCGTGCTGCTGGTGCTGGGCATCATCCTGGTGATCTTCATACTGTCGCGGATCCGCCGTGCCTGGCAGCGCTGGAGGGCCCGAAGGGAACGCCGCAAGGCCGGTCGCGGCGTTGTCGGTGGCTGGGGCTAGAGTCCCCTTCATGGCACGGATTGCGGTGATCGGCGCGGGGATGGGCGCCATGGCTGCCGCCGCCCGGCTCGCGATCGGCGGGCACCGGGTGGCGGTGTACGAGCGCGCCGCCACCCACGGGGGTGCGGTGCGGCGGCTGGAGCGTGCCGGCTTCGGGTTCGACACGGGCCCCGGTCTGCTGCACCTGCCGGCGGTCTACCGCGATTTGTTCGTCAAGACCGGCCGGGAGAGCCTGGAGGACAGCGTCACCCTCACCCAGGTCGACCCGGCGAGCCGCCATGTCTTCTCCGACGGCACGTCCGTGTCGCTGCCCAACGCGTCGCGCGGCGGGGTCGTCGCCGCCCTGGACGCGGCGCTCGGCACCGGCGCGGGCGAGCGCTGGAGCGAGCTGCTGGTGCGGGCCCGGGAGGTCTGGGACGCCACACGCCGCCCCCTGCTGGAGGACGCGCTCGCGGGCGACCCGTCTCCGCTCGGCCGCGACCCGTATCCGGCGCCCGCCGTACGCCGAGGGCTGTTCCGGCGCGGCGCACCCGCCCTGGCCGACGTCGCCCGGCGTGAACTGGACGATCCGCGGCTCGCCGCGCTGCTCGGCTCATATGCCCTGGCGTACGGCTTCGACCCGCGTACCGCGCCCGCGAGCGCCGCCGTGCTGCCGTACATGGAGCAGACCTTCGGCAGTTGGTACGTGCGCGGCGGCATGCGGGCACTGGCCGACGCCGTGCACGCGCGGTGCGTGGCACGGAGAGTGGAGTTCCACTTCGGGACCGCGGTCGCGGGGATCGTGGAGAAGGACGGCCGCGCGGCGGGCCTCGAACTCGCCGACGGCACAAGGGTGGAGGCCGACACCGTGGTCGCCGGTGTCGCGCCGTGGCTGCTGCCTCCGCTGCTCTCGCACGGCGCCGAAGGCGCCCGGCCCGCCGACCGGGTGTGGGACGGAGTCGGCCCCGGCCGCCGCCGCGAGGGCCCCGGGCGCCTCACGGTCTGCCTGGCACTGCGCGGGGCCCGGCCCTCGGACACCGCGCACCGTACGGTCGTGCACACCGCGGACCCGCGGGCCGAGGCGGCCGCCGTGGCAAGCGGCGAGCTGTACGACAGCCCGACGGTCACGGTGCTGCGCCCCGACGACGACACCCTGCGGCCCGACGGCGCCTCGGAGTCGGTCACGCTCGGCGTGACGGTCCCGCCCCACGGCCCCTCGGGGGTGGACTGGCGTGCGCCGGGCCTGGCCGAGCGCGCCGCGGACGCGGTGCAGGCGGTCGCGGCCGCGGTGCTGCCCGATCTGACGGACCGCCTGCTGTGGCGTGCCGTGCACACCCCCGCCGACACGGAAGAGGAGACCGGCACCCCGGGCGGCCGGCTCCCCCGCCCCGCCCTGGCCGGCGCGGACGGGGCACACCTGCACCCCGGCAACCGGCTGCTCGTCCCGGGTCTGTACCTGGTGGGCGGCTGGTCCCACCCCGGCGGCGGCCTCGCCCACACCGGCATGTCCGGTGCCATCGCCGCCGACCTCGTCATGGGCGGTCCGGGCGGCAGCCGCTGAGCCGCGCGCCGGTCTCACGGCCCGCGGCCCGTCGCCGCGGGCTGCCGGTCTCCCGGCCGGAGCGGACCGGCTCCGGCTGAAGGGCCCGCCGTCGGGCGCTAGTTGTAGCGGTAGGGGTCGTACTGGTCGTACTGCCCCTGGCCCTGCTGCTGCGCCTGCTGCTGGCCCTGCTGGTCGTAGGAGTTCTGCTGCTGCGGGGCGTAGGGCTGCTGCTCCCCGCCCTGCTGCGGCACCCACACACCGCCCGCCGGGGTGTCGTAGCCGTACTGCTGCTGAGGGGCGCCCTGCCCCTGGTACGGATCCTGGTAGCCGCCCGCGTAGTTGCCGTACGCCGTCTGCTGCTGCTCCCAGCTGCCGGTCTGCTGCTGCTGGCCGTAGGCGTCGTACGAGGCGGCGGGCTGCTGTTGCTGCTGGCCGCCGTTCCAGTCCCCGTAGCCGGTCGTGGCGTCGTAGTTCTGGTAGCCGGCGCCGGCACCCGCGTACGGGTCCTGGGCGTAGTTCGGCTGCGGCTGCCCGTCGTACATCGGGTACTCGCCGCTCTCCTCGTGCAGGGGCATGGGCTGGTAGACCTGCGTGGAGTCCGTCCCGGGTGCCGCGGCGGCCTGGCCGGCGGTGGCGTAGCTGTCGTAGGACTGCCCGACGCCCGCACCGGCCGGGGCCTCGTTCCCGGGCTCCTCGTACGGCGCCGACAGGCCCTCGGCCGACGGCTCTTCGTGCTGCGCGCCCCGGCCGCGGCGGCCGGCGGCACGGCGCGGCAGCGGCGGTGCGTCGTCGTCCTCGTCGTCGTCGGCGCCCTCCTTGGGAGACCGCAGCGCCCAGCCCTCGACGAAGCCGCGGCGGTAGGAGAGCGTGACGAAGGTCTGGCCGGCGCCGAAGGCGAGCGCACCCACCACGATGACGAGGACCGAGGGCAGATAGACGCCCAGGACGACTCCGAGGAATCCCGCGAAGGCCAGCAGGCGCCACCTCAGCCGTGCCTTGTACTGCAGGAGCACTTCGCCGAGCAGCCACAGCGCGACCACCCCGAAGGCGATGTAGAGCACTGTGTAGGCCATGAGCGCACTTCCTCACCGTTCACCGTCGTCGGCCAACAGGGGCGGCTGGTCCGCCCTCACGACCTCTGGTGCAGTCCCAGATTCTCGTAGATTTCCAACGACGCCGTGGAGTGATTGAGGGTAATGAAGTGCAGCCCCGGGATGTCCTCGGCCATCAGCCGCCGGCACATCTCCGTCGCGTACTCGACCCCGATCGCCCGCACCGCGGCCGGATCGTCCTTGACCGCGAGGATACGGTCCGCGAGCTCCTGCGGGAAAGGCGCGTTGCCGAGCTGGGCGAAGCGCTCGATCTGCCGCACGTTCGTGACCGGCATGATCTCGGGGATGATCGGGGTCTCGCAGCCCGCCTTCCCGACCCGGTCACGCAGGCGCAGGTAGTCCTCGGCGTTGAAGAACATCTGGGTGATGGCGTAGTCCGCGCCCGCCCGGCACTTGTCGACGAAGTGACGCGTATCACTTTCCCAGTCGGCCGAGCGGGGGTGCATCTCCGTGAAGGCGGCGACTCCCACGCAGAAGTCGCCCGACTCCTTGATGAGCCGCACCAGTTCGTAGGCGTAGTCGACGCCTTCCGGGTGCCGCTGCCACTCCCCCATGGGGTCGCCGGGCGGGTCCCCGCGCAGTGCGAGCATGTTGCGGATGCCCGCGTCCGCGTACTGGCCGATGATGTTGCGCAGCTCGGCGATGGAGTGGTCGACCGCCGTCAGGTGGGCGACCGGGGTCAGGGTGGTGTCGGAGGCGATCCGCTCGGTCGCCCGGACGGTGCCCTCGCGTGATTTGCCGCCGGCGCCGTAGGTGACGGAGACGAACGTCGGGCCCACCGCCTCGATGCGGCGGATCGCGTTCCACAGGGTCCGCTCGCCCTTCTCGGTCCTCGGCGCCATGAACTCGAAGGAGTACGAGCGCTCACCGGAGGCCAGCAGCTCACGAATGGTGACCGCATGATCGGTCCTGGTGGAGGCGGTTCCGAGGGCCATGCGCCTCAGGCTAGCGGCGAGAGCTGGGCCGTCCCAACAGGCGACGCCCAAATGTCCACCCCTTGGACATTCAGCGCTCGCGGCGCGAGACGGCCCCGCGGGGCGCCGGGCAGCCGTACGCCACCCGGCCGGCGCGGGCACCCGCCAGGGCCTCGCTCACTCGTCGTACGCGCGCACCCGCCTGGCCAGCTCGGCCGCCGCGGCACCCGGGTCCTCCGCCTCCGTCACGGCCCGTACGACCACGATCCGGCGGGCCCCGGCGTCGAGCACCTGCTCCACATTGGCCAGGTCGATCCCGCCGATCGCGAACCACGGCCGGTCCGTGCCCAGCCCCGCGGCGTACCGGACCAGGCCGAGTCCGGGCGCGGGCCGGCCCGGCTTGGTCGGGGTGGGCCAGACCGGCCCGGTGCAGAAGTAGTCCGCACCGGGCTCCGCGGCGGCCGCGGCCGCCTCGTCCTCGGAGTGGCAGGATCGCCCGATGATCACCTCGTCGCCGAGGATCGCGCGGGCGGCCGGCACGGGCAGGTCGCCCTGGCCCAGGTGCAGGACGTCCGCCCCCGCGGCGTGCGCCACGTCGGCGCGGTCGTTCACCGCGAGCAGCCTGCCGTGGCGGCCGCACTCCTCCGCGAGGACCGCGAGGTACTTGAGCTCCTCACGGGCCTCCAGACCCTTGTCGCGCAGCTGGATGACGTCCACCCCGGCGGCCAGCACGGCGTCCGCGAAGGCCGCGAACTCCGCCAGGCCGCCGCGGCTCCGGCGCGCGTCCGTGCACAGGTAGAGCCTGGCATCGGCGAGCTGGGCGCGGGTGGCGCTGCTCGTGCTGGTGCTCGTACTGCCGCTCGTGCTCGTACGCGTGCTCATGCGGGCGGGACCCCCTCGGTTGGCTGCGTCGGTGGCGGGTCGTGCGGTCAGACGGCGAGCGCCTGGGCGCGCCGCTTCACCTCGGTGCCGCGGTTCTCGCGCAGCGCCTGGACGGGGGTGCCGGGCAGGCTCTCGTCCGGGGTGAACAGCCACTCCAGGGCCTCTTCGTCGCTGAACCCGTCGTCCTTGAGGACGGTGAGGGTGCCCACGAGGCCCTTGACGATCTTCTCCTCGCCGATGAAGTCGGCGGGGATCATCAGCGCCCGGTTCTCACCGCGGCGCACGGCGATGAGCTGGCCCTCCTTGATGAACTGGCGGACCCGGGTCACCTCCACGCCCAGGCGTTCGGCGACGTCGGGGACGTACAGCCAGGAGGGGACGAGGGAGTCAATCTTTGCGTCGATCTCGGTCACAGGACAAGCGTGCCATCCCGGACCGACACCATGGAACCGCTCACGCCCCCCGTTGCTCCGTCCTGACGGGTCCGCTACGCCCCGCCGACGCCGCGGCGGCCCGTCCGGCACGGCCCGCGGCTCAGACGACCGCGGCCCGCAACTGGACCGCCGGGTCGGCGGCCAGGGTCTCGTCGAGGCGGGCGCCGCGCGCGATGAGCTTGCGGGCCTGCGCCAGGTCGCGGGGCCGTCCGACGGCGAACAGGGCGACCAGTTGGCCGTCGCGCAGCCACAGCACCGACCAGGCGGTGCCGTCGGGGTCGCCGCGCAGCAGCATGTGGTCGGAGTCGACGTGGTGTCCGGCGTACTGCACGAAACGCCCGAACTGCTCCGACCAGAAGTAGGGGACGGGGTCGTAGGGCTCGTCGCCGCCCAGGATGTTCGCGGCGGCCGTGCGCGGCCCCTGCACCGCGTTGTCCCAGTGGTGGATCAGCAGCCGCTCCCCGTACCGCGCCGACGGGAAGGACGCGCAGTCCCCCACGGCGTACACCTCCGGCACCGAGGTGCGCAGCCGGTCGTCGGCGAGGACCGAGCGGTCCGGCCCCAGCTCGACCCCGGAACCGGCCAGCCATCCGGTGGCCGGCCGGGCGCCGATCCCGATGACGACCGCCTCGGCGGCGAGCACGCTGCCGTCGGCCAGCCGCACCGCGCCCGGCTCGACGGAGGAGACGACCGCGCCGGTGCGCAGCTCGACGCCCTCCTCCGCGTACCAGCCGCGCATCCGCTCGGCGATGTGCGCGGGCAGCACCCCGGCGAGCGGGCGGTCGGCCGCCTCGACGACGGTCACCTCGCACCCGGCATGACGTGCCGCGGTGGCGAACTCGGCGCCGATCCAGCCCGCGCCGACCACCACGACCCGGTTCCGGCCCTCCAGCACCGGGCGCAGCGCGGTGGCGTCGTCCAACGTGCGCAGCACGTGCACGCCCGGCGTGCCCTCGCTGCCGGGGAGCATGACGGGCTCGGCGCCGCTGGCCAGCACGAGCTTGTCGTACGCGACCGGGCCGCCGTCGGTGAGGACCTCCCGTTCGCCGACGCTCAGGGCGGTCGCGTGCCGCCCGAGCAGCAGCTCGACGCCGATGCCGGCGAAGTCGACGTCCAGCGCCGGGCCCTCCTCGGCGCCGAAGAGCACGCCCTTGGACAGTGGCGGCCGGTCGTAGGGGGCGTGCCGCTCCGCGCCGATCAGCGTGATCGTCCCGCCCCACCCCTGCTCGCGCAGGGACACGGCGGTCTGCACCCCGGCCATCCCGGCCCCTACGACGACGACGCGCTGCTCGCTGCTGGTGGTCACGCGATCACCGTAACGCCGCGGGGGCGCCGCCCGCCGGTACCGGTGCCCTACTCGCCGCGGATGGTGCGTACTAAGGTGGGTCGGGAGCACTCGCGGGAGCCCGGCGCACCGGGCTGAGAGGGCGGCTGAAGCGGCCGCCGACCGTACGAACCTGATCCGGGTCATGCCGGCGAAGGGAGGAGCGGGACATCATGCACCGTCATGACGTCGTCGTGATCGGCGGCGGGATCATCGGACTGGTCACCGCGTGGCGGGCCCGCCGGCGCGGCCTGCGCACGGCGGTCGCGGACCCCGAACCGGGCGGCGGGGCCGCCCAGGTGGCCGCGGGGATGCTGGCCCCCGTGACGGAGGTGCAGTACGGCGAGCAGGCGCTGCTGGAGCTCAACCTCGCGGCGGCGCGGCGCTATCCGTCCTTCGTGGCCGAGCTGGAGGAGACCACGGGGCTCGACGTCGGGTACCGCACCTGCGGCACCCTCGCCGTCGCCCTCGACGCCGACGACCGCGCGCAGCTGCGCGAACTCCACGCCTTCCAGCAGTCCTTGGGTCTGGCCTCGGAGTGGCTCGGCGGCCGCGAGTGCCGCCGGCTGGAGCCCATGCTCGCCCCCGGCGTGCATGGCGGGCTGCGGGTCGACGGCGACCACCAGGTCGACCCGCGGCGGCTGGCGGCGGCGCTGGTGCGCGCCTGCGAGCTGTCCGGGGTGGAGTTCCACCGGTCGCGGGTGGCGCGGGTGGAGGTCGCGGGCGACCGCGCGCACGGGGTCGTCCTGGAGGACGGCACCCGGATCGCCGCCGGGCAGGTGGTGCTGGCGGCCGGCAGCCTCAGCGGCCGGATCGAGGGGCTGCCCGCACGGGTGCTGCCGCCCGTACGGCCGGTGAAGGGGCAGGTGCTGCGGCTGCGGGTGCCGCCGGCGTACGCGCCGTTCCTGTCGCGGACGGTACGGGCCGTGGTGCGCGGCGGCCACGTCTACCTGGTGCCGCGCGAGAACGGCGAACTGGTCGTCGGCGCCACCAGTGAGGAGATGGGCTGGGACACCACCGTCACCGCCGGCGGGGTGTACGAACTGCTGCGCGACGCCCACGAGTTGCTCCCCGGCATCACCGAACTCCCGCTGACCGGGACGCAGGCGGGGCTGCGCCCCGGCACCCCCGACAACGCCCCGCTGCTCGGCCGCGGCGCGCTGGACGGACTGGTGCTCGCCACCGGCCACCACCGCAACGGCGTGCTGCTGACCCCGCTGACCGGCGACGTGATGGCCGAGGTCCTCACCGGCTCGGAGGTCCCCGCGCAGGCCCGGCCCTTCTCCCCCGACCGTTTCGCCCTCCAGGAGCAGCACGCATGACCGCGCCCGTCCTTCTCTCCGTCTCCGTCAACGGCGAGGCGCGCGAGGTCGCCGAGGGCGTCACCCTCGGCGGCCTCGTCGCGACCCTGACCGCCGCCCCGTCCGGGGTGGCGGCCGCGCTCAACGAGACCGTCGTCCCCCGCGCGCAGTGGCCGGCGACACCGCTGCGCGACGGTGACCGCGTCGAGGTCCTCACTGCAGTCCAGGGAGGCTGAACCCATGGCCGACGACCCGCTGACCATCGGCGGCACCACCTTCGACTCCCGGCTGATCATGGGCACGGGCGGTGCGCCCAGCCTGGAGGTCATGGAGCAGGCGCTGCTCGCCTCCGGCACCGAGCTGACCACGGTCGCCATGCGGCGGCTGGACCCGACGGTCAAGGGCTCCGTGCTGACCGTGCTCGCCCGGCACGGCATCCGCGTGCTGCCGAACACCGCCGGCTGCTACACCGCCGGCGAGGCCGTGCTCACCGCCCGCCTGGCGCGGGAGGCGCTGGGCACGGACTGGGTGAAGCTGGAGGTGATCGCCGACGAGCGCACCCTGCTGCCCGACCCGGTGGAGCTGCTGGACGCGGCCGAGACCCTCGTGGACGACGGCTTCACGGTGCTGCCGTACACGAACGACGACCCGGTGCTCGCCCGGAAGCTGGAGGACGTGGGCTGCGCGGCGATCATGCCGCTGGGCTCGCCCATCGGATCGGGGCTCGGCATCCGCAACCCGCACAACTTCGAGCTGATCGTCGAACGGGCGACGGTGCCGGTGGTCCTGGACGCGGGGGCGGGCACGGCCTCGGACGCCGCTCTGGCGATGGAGCTGGGGTGCGCGGCCGTCATGCTGGCCTCCGCCGTCACCCGAGCGAGGGAACCGGTGCTCATGGCGGAGGCGATGCGGCACGCCGTCGAGGCCGGGCGCCTGGCGTACCGGGCGGGACGCATCCCCCGCCGCCACCACGCGACCGCGTCCTCTCCCGCTGCGGGCCTCGCCACGTTCGACCCGGAGCGGCCCGCCTTCGGCGCCCCCTGACCGGCGGCCCGGCGCGCGGCCGCGACCTGCGTGGAACCCCCGGGCCGGGGCCGCGCCCGAACGGGAGACCCCCGCCGCGGGGTCACGGGGCGGTTGCGGTACCGCACGGGTGGGGTACAACCTGGGCGCGTTAGCCCAGAAGGGTCATGTCGGCACCGTAAACTGCACCTTCGTGGACAGGACGACGCTTCGGGACCCGCTCGTCGGGCAGACGCTCGACGGCCGCTACCGGGTGGAGTCCCGGATCGCGGTCGGCGGCATGGCGACGGTCTACCGGGCGCTGGACACCCGCCTGGACCGGCTGCTCGCCCTGAAGGTCATGCACCCCGCCCTCTCCGCCGAGCCCGGCTTCGTGGAGCGCTTCATCCGCGAGGCGAAGACCGTCGCCCGCCTCGACCATCCCAATGTGGTGCAGGTCTACGACCAGGGCACCGACGGGACCTACGTCTACCTGGCCATGGAGTACATCGCCGGGTGCACCCTCCGCGACGTGCTGCGCGACCGCGGCGCGCTGCCGGCCCGCGCCGCGCTGGACATCCTGGAACCCGTGCTGGCCGCGCTCGGCGCGGCGCACCGGGCGGGGCTGGTGCACCGCGACATGAAGCCGGAGAACGTCCTCATAGGGGACGACGGCCGCGTCAAGGTGGCGGACTTCGGCCTGGTCAGGATCGCGGGCACGCACACGGACACCTCCACCAGCGGGGTGCTGGGCACGGTCTCGTACATGGCGCCGGAGCAGGTCGAGAACCTCACGACCGACGAACGCACCGATGTGTACGCCTGCGGGGTGCTGCTCTACGAGATGCTCACCGGCGCCAAGCCGCACCGCGGCAGAAATCCCGTCCAGGTGATCCGCCAGGTGGTGAACGAGGACGTGCCCGCCCCGTCCGCCGCCTCCCCCGGGCTGCCCCCGCAGCTGGACGCGCTGGTGGCCGAGGCCACGGCGCGCGTCGCCGCGCGGCGTCCGGCCGACGCCGCGGAGCTGCTGAGGCGGCTGCACGCGGTACGCCAGGGCATGACGCCCGAGCAGCTGGACCTGATGCCGCCGGCCGCACGCACCCCCGCTCCGGCGCAGGCCGCATCTGCCGGTTCCGAGGAACCGACGACGGTGGTGCACCGCACCGCGCGCCTGGAGCTGTCGCCCGAGCCGACCCGGCAGCAGCCCCGGGTGGGCTCCCGGCCGGCGTCGCGGTCCCGGCGGCGTCCCGGGGTGATCGCGGTCGTGACGACCCTGCTGTTGATCCTCGGGGTCGGCGCGGGCATCTGGTACATCAACGACGGGCAGTTCACCAGGACCCCCGCCGTCGTCGGGCTGCCGCAGGCGCAGGCTGAGCGCCAGCTGCGCGACGCCGGGCTGCGGGTCGAGGTCGTCGAGGCCTTCGACCCGACCATGACCAGGGGAAAGGTGGCCTCCACCGACCCGGGTACCGGCGAGCGCATCCGGGACAACGGCACGGTGACGATCACCGTGTCCAAGGGCCCGGAGCGGGTGACGGTCCCCGGCGTCGTGGGCGAGGAGCTGGCCGAGGCCAGGCGTCGGCTGAAGGCCGCGGGCCTGAGCCCGGGAACCGTGTCCCGGGAGTTCAGCGACGAGGTGCCGCAGGGCCGGGTCATCTCCACCGACCCCGGCTCGGGCGCCGGCCGGCGGCCGGACTCGGCCGTGTCGCTGGTGGTGAGCAAGGGCGTGCCGGTCGACGCCCCCGACCTGCTCGGGCAGCCGCTGGCGGACGCCCGAGCGCAGCTGGAGGAGGCCGGCCTTCGGGTGAAGGTGGACCCACGGCGGGTCTTCTCCGACCAGGCGGACGAGGGCGCGGTCGCCCGGCAGACACCCGGCGCGAACACGCGGCTGGCGGCCGGGGACACGGTCACGCTGACGGTCTCCAAGGGCCAGGAGATGATCGGGGTGCCGGACGTGGAAGGCTTGGACGTCGACGAGGCGAAAGCGAGACTGGAGGCCGCGGGCTTCGACGTCCGCGTCATCCAGTTCTTCTTCACCGGCCAGGTCAACAACCAGTCGCCCGCCGGCGGCACCGAGGCACCGAAGGGCAGCACGATCACACTGTGGGTGCGATAGCCACATCAGGGAGCGGCGCCGCCGCGCTCCGCAACCCCGTCGGCGGCCATGTCGCGGTGGCCGGCGGTCTGGCCGCCACCGGGCTGGCGGAGGCCGCGCGGATGGGTGCCGAGACCGTGCAGGTCTTCGTCGCCAACCCCCGCGGGTGGGCTACCCCGCCCGGCAGTGCGCGGCAGGACGAGGAGTTCCGCGAGCACTGCGCCACGCGGGGCGTCCCCGCGTACGTCCACGCGCCGTACCTGATCAACTTCGGCTCGCACACCGCGGCGACCGTCGACCACTCGGCCGACTCGCTGCGCCACTCGCTGCGCCGGGGGCGGGCGATCGGAGCGCTGGGCACGGTCGTGCACACCGGGTCGGCGACCGGCGGCCGTTCCAGGGCCACGGCGCTGGCGCAGGTGCGGGAGCGGATGCTGCCGCTGCTGGAGGAGCTGACGCACGACGACGACCCGTGGCTGCTGCTGGAGCCGACCGCGGGCCAGGGGTTCTCGCTCTGCTCGCTCGTGGAGGACCTGGGCCCGTACTTCGACGCGCTGGACCACCACCCGCGGCTGGGCGTCTGCCTGGACACCTGCCATGTGTTCGCGGCCGGGCACGACCTCGCGGCGCCCGGCGGGGTCAAGGCGACGCTGGACGAGCTGGTGGCGACGGTCGGCGAGGGGCGGCTGAAGCTGATCCACGCCAACGACTCCAAGGACGTCGCCGGCGCCCACAAGGACCGCCACGAGAACATCGGCGCCGGTCACATCGGCGCCGCAGCCTTCGGGGAGCTGTTCCGGCACCCCGCGACGGAGGGCGTGCCATTGATCGTGGAGACGCCGAACGGCGGCCCCAAGGGCACCGGGATGGCCACCGACTTGGCCGTGCTGAAGTCGCTGCGCCCGGCCTGACCCGTACGCGCGGGAATACCCCGGGGGGGTATACCGTTGAGGAGGGCGACAGGGCACGGCGACACCCGCACTCATCCCTGGGGGACACAGGATGCAGCACGTCGAGCACTCCCACCACGACCACCACGGCACCGCGCACCCCGGCACCGCGCACCACGGCGGCGGACAGGCCGGCGGCCCGGCCTCCTGGGGCACCGCCGTCCAGGCCACGCTGCACTGCCTCACCGGCTGTGCGATCGGTGAGGTCCTCGGCATGCTGATCGGCACGGCCCTCGGCTGGCACAACGTCCCGACGATGGCCCTGGCGATCGTGCTGGCCTTCGTCTTCGGCTACTCGCTCACCATGCGCGGCGTGCTGCGCGCCGGTCTCGACCTGCGCAGCGCCGTGCGGGTGGCGCTCGCCGCCGACACCGTCTCGATCGTCTTCATGGAGATCGCGGACAACGGGACGATCCTGCTGTTCCCGGGCGCGATGGACGCGACGCTGTCGGACGCGCTGTTCTGGCTCAGCCTTGCGCTGGCCTTCGTGGTCGCCTTCCTGGTGACCACACCCGTCAACAAGTGGATGATCGGCCGCGGCAAGGGCCACGCGGTCGTGCACGGATACCACTGACCTCGCGGCAGGGCCCGGCGGCTACAACTCCGGCCCGTCGCCGGGCTCCTCCTGGTACGAGTAGCGCTGCTCGCTCCAGGGGTCGCCGATGTTGTGGTAGCCGCGCTCCTCCCAGAAGCCGCGGCGGTCGGAGGTCATGTACTCCACGCCCCGGACCCACTTGGGACCCTTCCAGGCGTAGAGGCGGGGCACGATCAGCCGGACCGGGAAGCCGTGCTCCGCGGTCAGCGGCTCTCCGCCGCGGTGGGTCGCGAATATCGACTGAGGGTCCGCGAAGTCCGCCAGCCGCAGGTTGGAACTGAAGCCGTACTCGGCCCACACCATGACGTGCGTGACGTCGGGCGCGGGCGGCGCCAGCCGCAGGATCTCGGCAGCGGAGACGCCGCCCCACTCGACCCCGAGCATGCTGAACCTGGTCACGCAGTGGAAGTCGCCCATGACCGTGGTGTACGGCAGCGCGGCGAACTCCTCATGACCCCAGGCGCGCTTGCCGCCGTCCGCCGTGGCGCCGAAGACCTGGAACTCCCACCGCTCGGGCTTGAACCTGGGCACCGGACCGTAGTGGGTGACCGGCCAGCCCCGCTGGAGCCGCTGCCCGGGAGGAAGCTCCCCTTCGCGGCGTTCGGACTGACCCATGCGTCCATGGTGACAGACCTGATGCAGTGCTACCGACCAGCACCTGGGCAAAGTACGACAACCCGGGTCAGCGGAGTAAGTGTGAACTTACTGGATCGCTTCCACCGGCGGTGCGAAGATGCGCCCATCGTGTGGATTCCTCCCGAAAGGACGGGCTTGCCATGCAGGGCGACCCCGAGGTCATCGAGTTCCTGAACGAGCAGCTGACGGGCGAGCTGACGGCGATCAACCAGTACTTCCTGCACGCCAAGATGCAGGAGAACCTCGGCTGGACGAAGCTCGCCACGTACACGCGGCACGAGTCCTTCGACGAGATGAAGCACGCCGAGGTGCTGACCGACCGCATCCTGTTCCTCGAGGGACTGCCGAACTACCAGCGGCTCTTCCACGTCCGGGTGGGGCAGACCGTCACCGAGATGTTCCAGGCCGACCGACAGGTCGAGGTCGAGGCGATCGACCGCCTCCGGCGCGGCATCGAGGTCATGCGGGCGAAGGGCGACATCACGTCGGCCAACATCTTCGAGGACATCCTCGCCGACGAGGAGCACCACATCGACTACCTCGACACCCAGCTCGAACTCATCGAGAAGCTCGGGGAACCGCTGTACATCGCGCAGCTCATCGAGCAGCCCGACAGCTGAGCGGCCGGGCCTCGGCCGTTCAGGCGGCGCCGGCGGCCGCGGGCAGCGGAGCCGTCACCGGCACCGGCAGCGCCGGCGGGACCGGCAGGGAGGCCGGCGCGGGGGCGGCGGGCGCCGCGGGCGTGCCGGGGTTCACCCTGTCGAGCTTCGTACGAGTGGCACAGCCCTCGCCGCGGCCGAGAAGCGCCTGTATCCGGCGCACGCAGGAACCGCAGTCCGTGCCCGCCTTGCAGGCGGAGGCGATCTGGCGAGGGGTGCAGCGGCCGGCGTCCGCATGCTGCTTGACCTGCTCTTCGGTGATGCCGAAGCACGAGCAGACGTACACGCGGTTCTCCCCTCTCTCGATCCCGGCCTGAGGTTAACCTAACCTTACCCCGCCGGTGGAGTGGCTGAAAACCGACGAGGGGCGCGGATCGATGTGATCCGCACCCCTCTCAAGGTCCGCGATGTCCGTGACGGGACGGCCGCCGCTACTGGCCGCGGTACATCTCCGCCACCAGGAAGGCCAGGTCGAGGGACTGGCTGCGGTTGAGCCGCGGGTCGCAGGCCGTCTCGTAGCGCTGGTGCAGGTCGTCGACGAAGATCTCGTCGCCGCCGCCCACGCACTCGGTCACGTCGTCGCCGGTGAGCTCCACGTGGATGCCGCCGGGGTGGGTGCCGAGGCCGTGGTGCACCTCGAAGAAGCCCTTGACCTCGTCGAGCACGTCGTCGAAACGGCGCGTCTTGTGGCCCGAGGCCGCCTCGAAGGTGTTGCCGTGCATCGGGTCGCAGACCCAGGCGACCTGCGCGCCCGAGGCGGTGACCTTCTCCACCAGGTTCGGCAGCAGCTCGCGCACCTTGCCCGCGCCCATGCGCGTGATGAAGGTCAGCCGGCCGGGCTCGCGGTCCGGGTCCAGCCGGTCGATCAGCGCCAGCGCCTCCTCGGGCGTGGTCGTCGGGCCGAGCTTCACACCGATCGGGTTGCGGATCTTCGAGGCGAACTCGATGTGCGCGTGGTCGAGCTGACGGGTGCGCTCGCCGATCCAGACCATGTGGCCGGATACGTCGTACAGCCGGCCGGTGCGCGAGTCCACGCGGGTCAGCGCCGACTCGTAGTCGAGCAGCAGCGCCTCGTGGGAGGCGTAGAACTCGACGGTCTTGAACTCCTCCGGGTCCGCGCCGCAGGCGTGCATGAAGTTCAGCGCGCCGTCGATCTCCCGGGCGAGGGCCTCGTAGCGCTGCCCGGACGGCGAGGACCTGACGAAGTCCTGGTTCCAGGCGTGCACCTGCCGCAGGTCGGCGTAACCGCCGGTGGTGAAGGCACGCACCAGGTTGAGCGTCGCGGCGGACGCGTTGTACAGGCGCTTCAGCCGCTCCGGGTCCGGCACACGGGCCGCCTCGGTGAACTCGAAGCCGTTGACCGAGTCACCGCGGTAGGTGGGGAGGGTCACCCCGTCCCGGGTCTCCGTCGGCTTCGAACGCGGCTTGCTGTACTGGCCGGCGATCCGGCCCACCTTCACGACCGGCACGGACGCGGCGTAGGTGAGGACGGCGCCCATCTGCAGCAGCGTCTTCAGCTTGCTGCGGATCTGGTCGGCGCCGATCTGGTCGAAGGCCTCGGCACAGTCACCGCCCTGCAGCAGGAACGCCTCACCACGGGCCACGGCCCCCAGGCGGTCGCGCAGCTGGTCGCACTCGCCTGCGAAGACGAGCGGCGGATACGACTCGAGGTCCGCGATCACTTCGCGCAGAGCCTCGGGGTCGGGGTACTCAGGCTGCTGCGCCGCGGGCAGTGAGCGCCAGGTCTGGCGCCCGGCGTGGGTTTCAGCGTTCACGGTCACGAAGCCCACATTACGGGGTCGTGTCCGTTCCTTTGCGCACCGGACCAGAGGATGAGACGACCGGGTGACCCCGGCGGAGCCCCCTCCGGCCCACCCCGGGCGGGCCTCCGGGGCGCGGACGGCGTGCCCTTCCAGGGCCCTTGCGCCGGCGCCGCCCGGCGCCCGGTGACAGCGGGTCCGGCCCGTGCGCCTGCCGCCGGGTCCACCCAGTGAGACGCCCACCGGCCGGGGCGTAGGCTGCCCCGCGCACCGCAGCCACCGCGGAAGGGGGGCCGCCGCCATGCCGACGCCGTCCGAGGCGTTCACATACGTCGGACCGGCCGACATCCGCGCCGCCGTGGTGCGGCCCGGCGCGACGGGCCGGGCGGTGCGGTCACCGGACGACCTCCGGGTGTGGCTGGACGGCACCGGATTGGCCGAGCGCGAGGAGCCGTTCACCTACGTCGTCGACCTGACCGGCACCCTCCTCCTGGCACCGCGCCGCAGCGAGCACGTGGCGTGCGCCGGTGGCGGCCCCGTGCTGGCCGCGGGGGAGATCACGTTCGCCGCGGGCGTGGACGGTGGAGGGGAGGTGACCGAGGTCAGCAACCAGTCGACCGGCTACTGTCCCGACCCGGAGGCGTCCTGGCCGCCCCTGGCGGAGGCCCTCGACCACGCGGGCCTCGCCCGCCCCCGGTGGTTCACCCAGGCGGTCGTCTTCCGGCACTGCCCGCGGTGCGGCGAGCGCAACCTGGTCAAGGACGGCGACTTCACATGCGCCCTGTGCGAATCGCCGCTTCCGCCGCGGCCCGGCCGCTGAGGACGAGCGCCCACCCCAGGCAGCCCAGCGCGCCCGTGCACAGGAGCGTGCGCACCAGGTTCCAGCGGACCCAGGCCGCCTCGAACCGCTCGCGCACACCGGCGGCGTCGGCGAGGCCGCCGGGGTCGCCCGCCGCGTCCAGCCGGTCGTTCAGCGGGATGCTGACGCCGAAGGTGACGGCGAGCACCGCCAGGTAGAGCACGGTCGCGGCGATCACCCACGGGAGCGGTCCGCGGCCTCCGTCCCGCAGCCAGAGCACCACGGCGCCGGCGCACAGCAGCAGCGAGCCGCCGAAGACCAGCAGGAACCAGCCGTTCTGGATGGCGGCGTTGATGCGCTGCATCGCGTCGACGAGTGTGCGGTCGGCCGCCTTGGCGAGACCCGGCATGACAGCGACGGAGAAGGCGAAGAACAGCCCGGCCATGAGACCGACGGCGACGGTGGCGGCGACGAGGACGGCGTCTCGGAAAGTCATGCGTTCAGTGAAGCCGCGCCGCGTGAGACGGAACATGGCCCGAACGCTCCACCCCATACGCGAGCGTCCACAGGGACCACGCGGAAAAACCTCGTGCGGAACCGAACGGGACCGGGATACCGTGCCGCACATGGGTTGCACCTACTACATCAGGCTGCGCCGGGCATAGCCGCGGCGCTCTTCGCCGCGGCATCGGGTCCATCGTCGGAACCTCTTATGTCGCGGAGTGCACACCCATGCCTCACCACCGGTCCATGGTGGGTGGCCGACACGAGCTCGGCCAGAACTTCCTCACCGACCGCACGGTCATCGCCTCCATCGAGGCCCTCGTCGCCGCCACCAGCGGGCCCATCGTCGAGATCGGCCCCGGCGACGGCGCGCTGACCCTCCCCCTCAGCCGCACCGGCCGCCCCCTCACGGCGGTGGAGATCGACCCCCGGCGCGCACAGCGCCTCCAGCGGCGGCTCCCGCGCGGCGCGCACGTCGTCAACACCGACGTCCTGCGCTACCGCTTCCCGCGCGAACCGCACGTGATCGTCGGCAACCTGCCCTTCCATCTGACGACCACCATCATGCGGCGCGTCCTGGCCGCCGACCGGTGGGATTCCGCGGTGCTGCTCGTCCAGTGGGAGGTCGCCCGCCGCCGTGCGGGCATCGGCGGCGCCACCATGCTCACCGCCTCCTGGTGGCCCTGGTACGACTTCGCCCTCCACTCCCGCGTCCCGGCGCGCGCCTTCCGCCCGGCGCCCTCCGTCGACGGCGGCCTGCTCACCATGACCCGGCGCCCGGAGTCCCTCGTCCCCGGTGACCGCCACGCGTATCAGGCGTTCGTCCAGCGGGTGTTCACCGGCCCGGGTCGCGGCCTGCGCGAAGTCCTCGCCCGCACGGGCCACTTCGACCGTGCGGCACTACGCGACTGGCTCCGCGCCGAGCGAGTGCCGCCGTACGCCCTGCCCAAGGACCTCACGGCAGCTCAGTGGGCGTCCCTGTGGCGACTGGTGCGGTGAGGTGAGCCGGCCGGGAAGCGGCCATGCTGTGCGCATGCTGCTCCCCGTCGCCGCCGCGCCGATCCAGTGCGTCCAGGCCGTGAGCATCACCGCTGACGTGGTCCCCCGGCCGCGCACCGTGCCAGGGGACACGATCGACGTCTGGGTCGAGGACGAGGCGCGGAGCGTCCTCGGCCTGGTCGGCGAAGTGCCGGAGGGCGAGCGCGCCCGGTGCTTCGTGCCGGGCTACGGGCTCCGCGCCCACAGCGCCCACGAGGTCCTCTTCGAGGTCGCCCTCTGCTTTCGCTGCGACGGCGCACTGCTGCTCGGCCCAAGGCCCGCGGAGTTGCGCGGCATACAGGCCTTCGACGCCGGCAGCGCACCCGGCCGGGAGAGAGAGCACCGGGGCCGTACGTCCCCGCGATGCCCCGAGGCGTGAGACACCCGTCGCATCGTGGGCGCATGCGTTAGGGTGCGGAGCATGTACGCACAGCAGACGCACCTGCAGTGGTGGTGGACCGCGGATCCGGCGGCCCACTAGCAGCGCGTACGCACAGCCAGACGCTCAGGCCGCCCGAGGGGCGGCCTTCGGTGTTTCTGCGGCCGTCCCTTCCCTCGCCGAAGACCGGAAGGAACCGCCGTGGAGAACCACGACCCCAGCACCGCGCCCTTTGCCGCCGCGCTCGTCGAACGGCTGCTGGACCCCGCGTGCCCACCGTTCGCGCTGCTCAGGCGCAGAGCGCCGGGATGCGCCGCGGACAGCGTGGAAGTGCTGCTCGGCCCGGTCGGGACGGCCGAGCGGCTGACCGACATCGCGCTGCCCACCGGCGCCCCCGAGGGGGCCCGGCCCGCGCTCGACGCGCTGGCGCTGGTGCCGTACCGGCAGATCAGGGAGCGCGGCTTCGACGTGCGGGACGACGGGACGCCGCTGCTCGTGCTCCGCCCCCTGGAGACGTACGAGCTGCCGCTGCCCGAGCTCATGGCGGCCCTGCCCGCGCACGCGGTGCGTGTCGAGGGCGGGGCTTTCGACGTCGACGACGACACGTACGCCGGGATCGTGGAGCGCGTCATCGAGGACGAGATCGGGCGCGGCGAGGGCGCGAACTTCGTCATCCGGCGCACCTTTCGCGGCGAGATCCCGGGGTTCGCGGCGGCGGACGCGCTCGCGCTGTTCCGCAGGCTGCTCGACGGCGAGCGCGGCGCCTACTGGACGTTCGTGGTGCGCACCCCCGAGCGGACCCTGGTCGGCGCGAGCCCCGAGGTGCACGTGCGGATGGCCGGCGGCACGGTCGTCATGAACCCCATCAGCGGCACCTACCGCTACCCCGCGCAGGGGCCGGACGCGGAGGGGCTGCTCGCCTTCCTGCGGGACGCGAAGGAGGTGGAGGAGCTGACGATGGTGGTCGACGAGGAACTCAAGATGATGTGCACCGTCGGCGACCTCGGCGGTGTCGTCGTCGGCCCGCGCCTGAAGGAGATGGCGCACCTGGCGCACACCGAGTACGAGCTGCGCGGCCGCAGCACCATGGACGTGCGGGACGTCCTGCGCGAGACGATGTTCGCCGCGACGGTCACCGGCTCGCCGGTGCAGAACGCCTGCCGGGTGATCGAACGCCACGAGCCGGGAGGCCGCGGCTACTACGCGGGCGCCCTCGCGCTGATCGGGCGGGACGCGGGCGGCGCGCAGACCCTGGACTCCCCCATCCTGATCCGCACGGCCGACGTCGACGCCGCGGGCGGCCTGAAGGTCCCGGTGGGCGCGACGCTGGTACGCCGCTCCGACCCGTACGCGGAGGTCGCCGAGACGCACGCCAAGGCGGCGGCCGTGCTGGCGGCGCTGGGGGTCCGGCCCGGACCGGAGCGGGGCCCGGCGGCGGACCGGCCGCGGCTCGGCGACGACATCCGGGTGCGGGCCGCGCTGGACGGGCGCCGCAGGAACCTGGCGCCGTTCTGGCTGCGGATGCGGACCGCCGAGCAGCCCCGCACGCTGTCCGGGCACGCCCTCGTGGTGGACGCCGAGGACACCTTCACCGCGATGCTCGCGCACGTACTGCGGTCGTCCGGGCTGGAGGTCACCGTGCGCCGCTTCGACGAGCCGGGGCTGCGTCAGGCCGCCCTCGCCCACCTCGGCCCGGTCGTCCTCGGCCCGGGCCCCGGCGACCCGTCCGACACCGGCGACCCCAAGATGGCGCTGCTGCGCGGGCTCACCGCCGAGCTCGTCCGCGGCCACCGGCACGGCCTGCTCGGGGTCTGCCTCGGCCACGAACTGATCGCCGCCGAACTCGGCCTCGACATCGTCCGCAAGGACGTCCCCTTCCAGGGCGCCCAGACAGCGATCGACCTGTTCGGGCGGGCCGAGACCGTGGGGTTCTACAACTCCTTCACCGCCCGCTGCGACGACGCGACGGCGGAGGAACTGGCCATGCACCAGGTCGAGCTGAGCCGCGACCCGGTGACGGGCGACGTCCACGCGATGCGCGGCCCGGGCTTCGCGGGCGTCCAGTTCCACCCGGAGTCGGTGCTCACCCTGGGCGGCACGGCGATCGTGGCGGAGCTCCTGGCGGGGGTGACGGTCGCCGGGTAGCGACGGACGCTCGGGGCCGGGCGTCGCCGTCCGGCTCCGCGCCGCGCCTCGTGAACGCGTTCAAGAAATCTGGACCGGAACTTGGAGTCCACGCGAACCCGTTCCCTCCCGCACGGACTGGGCCCGGGTCGCGGCGGTCATGCCCCTGATGCTCCTGCTCTCGCTCGTCGTGCTGCCCGTCCCGCCCGGGTCCTTCCTCGCCTAGGCCGTGGCGACGCACACCGAGACTGCGGGCAGGTTGGGGCGGTACGCGGGCGGGACCGTCCCCGCCGGGGCCACCGACGTCGCCTGCACCGGCAGCGGCAACCTCAACCACCGGGACCGCGAGATCGACTTCCGCATGCCGCGGGAAGGCGCCGAGGAACGTCTGCTCGACGCCTTCCCACGACTGCGGCGGGAGAGCCGGTGCGCCGCCGACGCCTGCTTCCATGTCGAACCGGACGAAGGCGTGCACGCCGGGCGGGCGGGCTGCCTGGAGGCAACGGTGGAGTACGAGGGCGACCGGGCGCACGTCCACGTCCTCGCCATCTGACAGGCGCCCCCGGCGGTCAGACCGCCGCCGCGGGAAGCTGGTGCGTCCGCGGGGTGACCGCGCGGGCACGGCGGGGGCGGGCGGCGGGGACGGGATCGGACAAGGGGTCGGGAACAGCCGACAGGAGCGGGCCGACGAGGCCCAGCACCGCCGCCAGCATCTCCGGGCCCTCGTGCGTGCCGTCCACCACCAGGTCGGCCACCGCCCGGGAGGGCGCGACATGGGCGACGTGCCGGTCCCGGCCGCTCTGCAGATAGTTCAGCAGGGACAGCCGCGGGTCCTGCCGCTGGACCTCGATCTTGCGGAGGATCTTGCGGGCCAGCCGGACGTCGTCGGGGGCGTCCACGTACACCCGCCAGTCCGCGCGTTCCCGCACCGACGGCAGGGTCAGGGCGAAGAGTCCCTCGACCACCACCAGGCGGACGCCGGGCCGGGCCAGCGCCATGTCGATCGCGGCGCTGACGGCGGCCTCGTCGATGGAGCCGGGATGGTTCCAGTCGAGGACGGCGTGCCCGCCGGCGCTGACCGTCCACACGCCCCTGAGGGGATCGTGCGCGGGCACGTAGTAGTCGTCCAGATGGACCAGTGCGATGCTCTCGGGACACTGCAGCGACAGGGCCTCGGCAAGGGTGGACTTGCCGGATGCGGTGCCGCCTGCGACCGCCAGTACACCCGTCATTCCGGGCGCTCCTCATGTGCTCAAGGGGGATAGACGAAGCGGCCGGACAAGCCGGGTGCAGGGAATGTACGGCCGCGTGATCGCCCATGGCAAGCGGGGAAAGCGCAGACGGCGCCGAGGAAACGCCGTGTTTACCCGAAGAAGACTCCGGCCTCCGTGTAGAGCCGGGGGTCGACCGTTTTGAGCTGGGTCGTCGCGTCGCGGAGCGGGACGCGGACGATCTCCGTGCCGCGCAGGGCGACCATCTTGCCCCAGTCCTGGTCGCGGACCGCGTCGATGGCGTGCAGGCCGAAACGGGTCGCGAGCCAGCGGTCGAATGCGCTGGGGGTGCCGCCGCGCTGGACGTGGCCGAGCACGGTGGTGCGGGCCTCCTTGCCGGTGCGCCGCTCGATCTCCTTGGCCAGCCACTCGCCGACGCCGGAAAGCCTCACGTGGCCGAAGGAGTCGAGCGTCTGGTCCTTGAGCACCATGTCGCCGTCCTTCGGCATGGCGCCCTCGGCGACCACGACGATGGGCGCGTAGCGGATCTTGAAGCGGCTCTCCACCCAGGCGCAGACCTGGTCGAGGTCGAAGCGCTGCTCGGGGATGAGGATGGCGTTGGCACCGCCGGCGAGGCCGGAGTGCAGGGCGATCCAGCCGGCGTGGCGGCCCATCACCTCGACGACGAGGACGCGCATGTGCGACTCGGCGGTGGTGTGGAGGCGGTCGATCGCCTCGGTGGCGATGTTGACGGCGGTGTCGAAACCGAAGGTGTAGTCGGTGGCCGCCAGGTCGTTGTCGATGGTCTTGGGCACGCCGACGCAGGGGACGCCGTACTCGTCCGACAGGGCGGTGGCGACACCGAGGGTGTCCTCGCCGCCGATCGCGACGAGGGCGTCGACCTCGTACTTGGCCAGGTTCTCCTTGACGCGGCGCACGCCGTTCTCCGCCTTGAGCGGGTTCGTGCGCGACGAGCCGAGGATCGTGCCGCCGCGCGGGAGGATGCCGCGGACCGCCGGGATGTCCAGCGGCACGGTGTCGCCCTCGAGGGGGCCGTGCCACCCGTCCCTGAAACCGGTGAACTCGTATCCGTACTCCTGGACACCCTTGCGCACGATGGCACGGATGACCGCGTTGAGCCCGGGGCAGTCTCCGCCGCCGGTCAGCACGCCAACTCGCATGATCCATCCCTTCCCGTTCGCACCTTTTGCCTGCGCCCACGACGCTAGCGTGACCGGCGTCACAGGTGGGATGGGCCGTTCGATGAAATCCTTTGCGCCACGGGGATGTTGGCCCGCCGATTTCACCCTTCCGGGCGGCGTGCGGCGTGGGTGCGGGCGCCCCCGGACCGATGGCGGCGCTACTCCTCGTCCAGGCCTCGTTCGATCGCGTAGCGGACGAGCTCCACGCGGTTGTGGAGCTGGAGCTTGCCGAGGGTGTTCTGGACGTGGTTCTGGACGGTGCGGTGGGAGATCACCAGCCGCTCGGCGATCTGCTTGTAGCTGAGTCCCTTGGCGACGAGCCGCAGGACCTCGGTCTCGCGGTCGGTGAGCCGGGGCGCCTCCGGGGTGTCGGACGCGGCGGGGGCGGGGTCGGAGGCGAGGCGGCGGTACTCGCCGAGGACCAGGCCGGCCAGGCCGGGGGTGAAGACGGGGTCGCCGACGGCGGTGCGCCGGACGGCGTCGAGGAGTTCCTCGCGGCCGGCGGACTTCAGCAGGTAGCCGGTGGCGCCGGACTTCACGGCCTCCAGGACGTCCGCGTGCTCACCGCTGGCGGAGAGCACCAGCACCCGCAGGGCCGGGTTGTCGGCGATGACGTCCTTGCAGACCTGGACGCCGGACAGACCGGGGAGGTTGAGGTCGAGGACGAGCACCTCGGGCATGGCCGCCTTGGCCCGCCGGACCGCCTCCGGACCGTCACCGGCGGTGGCGACCACCACGTATCCGGCCTCGGTGAGGTCGCGGGCGACCGCGTCCCGCCACATCGGGTGGTCGTCGACCACCATCACCTTCACGGCCATGACCCCAATCTCCTCCCTCATTTGGCGAGCCTCAACTCGACTTCTGTCCCCTGCCCGGGCACCGACACCAGTTCCGCCGTGCCGCCGAGGTCCCGGAGGCGGCCGCGGATGGACTGGGCGACCCCGAGCCTGCCCTCGGCCTCGGCGGCCGACAGGCGCCCCTCGGGGATGCCGGGGCCGTCGTCGCGGACGCTGACCAGCACGGCATCGGGTTCGTCCTCGACCAGGATCCAGGCGTGCGCGTCCTCGCCGGCGTGCCGGTGGACGTTCTCCAGGGCGGCGCCCACGGCGGCGGCGAGTTCGCGGGCGGCGCGGCCGGGGACGACGACCGGGGTGCCGGGGGCGGAGACGGTGACCCGGGCGCTGCCGTACGGGGTGAGCAGCGCGCGCAGGTCGCGGGGCGCGTCCGCGTCCTGCCCGGCGTCGACTTCGGCGCCTGCGTCCTTGCCGCCGCGGGGGGACGGCAGGGCGGCGGCGCCGTCGATGACCAGGGTGCGCAGGGCGGCCTCCTGCTCGCCCGCCATCCGGCCGAGGGCCTCGGCCTCACCGCCGATCTCGGCCCCGCGCCGCTGCACCATGGCGAGCACCTGCAGCACGTTGTCGTGGATGTCGCGGGCCAGCCGCTCCCGCTCCCGGGTGGCGGCCTCGATCTGCAGGGCGCGGGCGAGGGTGCGCTCGCTGGCGCGGGCGACCTCGACGACGTACCCGATGGCGATGCTGGCGATGGCGACCAGCAGCACGTTGTGGAGGGTGTCGCGGGCCGGGGAGCCGCGTTCCACGATGTTGGCGCCGCCGACGAGGCAGGAGGCGGCGGCGGCCCAGCGCCAGCCGCCCTTGATGGCGAAGGCGAGCACGGAGCCGGCCGTCCAGATCGACGGCAGGGTGGGGCCGCCGTCGACGATGCGCTGGTGCGACTCGACGAGCGGGGTGATGAGGATGCCGGTGAGGGCGACGCCGAGGTCGGCGATGAGGAAGGGGCGGGTGCAGCGCTGGGGCGAGCTCACCTTGCCGACCGTGGCCAGCGTCCACACGGCGAGCACCGCCATGTAGGCCGCGCCCGCCAGGGGGTGTGCGTGCTCGTGGTAGGCGACGGCGTAGAGCCCGATGGCGTACGCGGCGGTCAGCACCCGGTAGCCGGTGAGGGCGCGCCACAGCGGCTGCTCGACCGACATGCGGGTGACGCGCGCCGGCCGCGCCGCGGGCGGCCCTCCGGTTCTCCCCCCGGCCGCGCCCGTCCTCTCCCCGGCCATGGGCCGTCCCCCTGTTTCCCCCGGGCGTGTCCGGCTAGGACCCGCCGTGCTGCTGCTTCTTCGCCGCCTCGGCGATCTGCCGCTTGGCGGCGGTCGCGTAGATGTCCACGTACTCCTGGCCGGAGAGCTTCATGATCTCGTACATCACCTCGTCGGTGACCGAGCGCAGGATGAACCGGTCGTGCTCCATGCCCATGTAGCGGCTGAAGTCCAGCGGCTTGCCGATCCGGATGCCGGGGCGCATCAGCTTGGGCATCACCTGGCCGGGCGGCTGGATCTTCTCCGTGTCGATCATGGCGACCGGGATCACGGGCGCGCCGGTGGCGAGCGCGATGCGGGCCAGGCCGCCGGGCTTGCCGCGGTAGAGCCGGCCGTCGGGCGAGCGGGTGCCCTCGGGGTAGATGCCGAAGAGCTCGCCGGCCTCGATGACCTTTATCCCGCTGTTGATCGCCGCCTCACCGGCGCCGCGAGCGCCGGAGCGGTCCACGGGGAGCTGGCCGACGCCCTTGAAGAAGGCGGCGGTGAGCTTGCCCTTGATGCCCGGCGTGGTGAAGTACTCGGCCTTGGCGATGAAGGTGACCTTGCGGTCGAGCACGGCGGGCAGGAAGAACGAGTCCGAGAAGGACAGGTGGTTGCTCGCCAGGATCGCCGGTCCCTGTTTGGGGATGTGCTCGAGGCCCTCCACCCACGGCCGGAACGCGGCTCGCAGGGGGTGGCCGATGGCGATCTTCATCACGCCGTACAACAACCGATGACCTCCTGTGTCTGACGGGAAGACCTTAACGCCAGATCCGCCGGTGCTCTCCCCCGGTGTCGGCCGTCCGCGTACTGTGAGGTATCGCTTTTCGCGCATTCCACCGAACAGGAGACGTACGGTGCCGCTGATGCCCGGAGCCGAGCCCTACCGCCAGGACGGCGGTGAGGTCGGCGTCCTGCTGTGCCACGGTTTCACCGGCACACCGCAGTCCATGCGGCCCTGGGCCGAGTACCTCGCCGAGCGGGGCCTGACCGTGTCCGTACCGCTGCTGCCGGGGCACGGCACGCGCTGGCAGGACATGCAGCTGACGGGCTGGGAGGACTGGTACGCGGAGGTCGACCGGGAATTCCGCGCGCTGTCCGAGCGCTGTGACCACGTGTTTGTCTTCGGAATGTCGATGGGCGGGGCCCTGACCCTGCGGCTGGCCGCCCAGCACGGCGCCGCGGTCAGCGGCATCGCCCTGGTCAACCCCTCGGTGAAGGCCGACAGCCACCAGCTGAAGGCCGTCCCCCTGCTGCGCCACTTCGTCCCCTCGGTGCCGGGCATCACCAGCGACATCGCCAAGGAGGGCTCGAAGGAGGTCGGCTACGACCGCACCCCGCTGCGGGCGGTGCACTCGCTGAGCCGTTTCTGGAAGTTGGTACGGCACGGGCTGCCGCAGGTGACGCAGCCGCTCCTGCTGCTGCACAGCCGTGTCGACCACGTGGTGCACCCGTCGAACTCGGCGGTGGTGCTGAGCCGGGTGTCGTCGACGGACGTCACGGAGACGGTGCTGGAGCGCAGTTACCACGTGGCGACCCTCGACCACGACGCGGAGACGGTCTTCGAGCAGTCGTACGCCTTCGTGGAGCGGCTCTCGGGTGCGGGAGAGCGAGCGGACAAGGAGGACGCGGCCAGTGGCTGAGCCCGAGGAGGAGGAGCGTCAGGTGCCCGAGGGCGGCGAGCCGGAACGCGCGCCGCTGGACGAGGAGTCGGCGTGGGCCGAGCTCGTCGCGGCGTACGGGAAGGACCCCGAGCCCGGAACGGGTTCCTGGCCGGCGGCCGAGGACGTCCCGGCGGCGGAGCGGGACGGCGAGGGCGGGTCGGACGGCGAGCGCGAGGGGAACGAGACGGCGGCGGACCCGTCCGCGGTGCCTTCGGCGCCGGACGCGACGCGCATCATCCTGCATCCCGTGCTGTCCGGTCCCCGTGACTACGAACTGGACGAGGACGCCGACGAGGGCCACTACGAGCCGCCGGAGCCGCCGCCGCTCCCGGAGGCGGACGTGACGACCAAGTTCGCCTGGCTCGCCGCGGTGGGCGGGCCGCTGCTGATCTTCGGATTCGTCCTCTTCCAGGAGCCGATGCCGTGGTGGGCCCTCACCGTCGGCATAGGCGGCTTCCTCGGCGGCTTCGCCACCCTGGTGACACGCATGCGTCCGGGCGGCGACGAGGACGACGACCTGCCGGGCGGCGGCGCCGTCGTCTGACGGGCTCCCCGGGTCGTGGAACCCGGATCCGCGATACGGCGAAGTACGGGTGAAAGCCCAAGTCTTCGGAGTGTCGTATGGACGAGAGGAGCCCCGGTGACCGTGGAACCAGGCGTCAGGGTGGGGCAGGACAGTGACGCCTCGGTGATCGAACGGTCCTGGGACGAGCCCGAGACCTTCGCCGTACTGTTCGACCGCCACGCCGGGCCGGTGCACCGCTACGCGGCGCGCCGGCTCGGCACGGAGGCGGCGGACGACCTGATGGCGGACACCTTCGTCATCGCCTTCCAGCAGCGCCACCGCTACGACATCGGGCGCGGCGACGCCCGCCCGTGGCTGTTCGGCATCGCCACCAACCTCGTCGGCCGGCACCGTCGCGCCGAGGCGCGGCGCTTCCGGGCGCTCGCCAAGCTGCCGCCCGCGGACGACGGGGGCGGCCGGGACGAGGCTCTCGCGGAACGGGTGACCGCGCGGGTCAGCGCCCAGGGCGTACGCCGTGAGCTGGCCGGTGCGCTGGCCCGGATCCCGGCCCGCAACCGGGACGTGCTGCTGCTGGTGGCCTGGGCCGACCTCAGCTACGAGGAGGCGGCGCAGGCGCTGGGGGTGCCCGTGGGAACGGTCAGGTCACGGCTCAGCCGGGCTCGCAGCAAGGTGCGCGAGGCGTTGGGCGGTTCCGATCCGACAGCCTTCCGAGAGGACTCCCGGTCATGAACGAGCTGCACGAGCCCGGCGGGGCCCACGACCTCGCCGCCCTGAGGGAGTGGGACGCGGGCGCCGCCCCCCTGACCGACCAGGCGCGTCAGCGCGCCCGCGCCCACCTGTTCACCGTCGTGAACTCCGCACCCGCCACCCGTCCCGCCTCCCCCGTACTGGGCCGTCGCCCGCTGCTGCGCCTGGCGGTGACGGGCGCAGCAGCGGCGGCCGCGGGCGCGGTGACGCTGGTCGCGGTCCGGGAGGCGAAGCCGGAGCGGGAGGACGCGCCGCGGATGCGTGCCGTCAGCGCGGCGACCGTCCTCAGCGGCGCGGCCGCGCGCGAGCGGCGGAACGAGAAGGGGCGGGTCGCGGCGCCCCGCGACGACCAGTTCATCTACACCAGGGAGATCATCAAGGAGACCGAGCAGGGCACCGGCCGGGTCAAGACGTACGTCGACGAGAACTGGCGGTCCGTCGACGACTCCCGGCCTTCGTGGATCATGGAACTCGGCAGGGGCTGGTGGAGCGACCCGGACAAGGACGCCGCCGTCCTGGACGACCCGCACGTCGAATCGGTGTCCGTCTGGCCGCCCCAGGACTGGACGGTGCTCAGGAAGCTGCCGACCGATCCCGAGAAGCTGATCATGGCGGTACAGAGCCGGTTGGCGCACCGCAGGAGCCCGATGGACCGGCTCACCCCCCTGGAGTGGTCCGAGATCGAGTTCGGCCTCGCGGGCCTGCTGAAGCTCGTACCGGTCATGCCGATCGGCCTGAGGCCGGCGGCGTTCGAGGCACTGTCGCTGATCCCGGGGGTCAAGGCCGTCCCGGGTCAGAAGGACGCCAAGGGCAGGACCGGCGTGGCGATCGTCTTCGACGATCCGGCGGAGGCCCGCGGCGGCTTCGGCAGCAACTTCGTCTTCGACGCCGAGACGTACGAGTTCCTCGGTTTCAAGGACGTCCGCACCTCCGGAAGCCGGACCTTCGCCCAGTTCTCCTCTCTCGACCGCTGGGCGATCACCGACCGTGCGAAACAGCGCCCCTGACCGCCGTCAGGCGGACGCGGGCACCCTGAGGGCGGCCAGGACCGGGAGGTGGTCCGTGGCCGCCCTCAGGTCGTGGGCGGTGACGCCGGGCAGGCCGTGCGGGACCCCGCAGCCGAGGACCTCGACGCCCGGGGTCGTGAAGATCGCGTCGATCCGCTGGTGCGGGTCCTGCGGGGTGGAGGTGTACTCACCGCCCCACGGCCGGGCCGCCCAGGCGTCCTGCAGGTCGTCGGCGAGACGGCGGAACGTGCGGCCGTGGGGGCGGTCGTTGAGGTCGCCGCCGACGACCGCGTACGGCTCGCCCATCGCGGCGAGCCGGTCCAGCAGCATGCCGCCCTGGTCGTAGCGTTCGCGCGCCTGGAGCGAGAGGTGGCAGCTGACGACGGACAGGCGGGCGCCGCCGACGCGCACGACGGCGGTGGCGAAGCCGCGCCGGTGCAGGCCGGGTGTGCGGGGCAGCAGGACGTCCTCGGCGCGTTCGACGTGCACCCGCAGGGAGGACAGCACGAGGGGGCCGGTGGCGGTGGCCCCGCCGGTGACGGCGACCAGCCCCGAGGCCCGGGCGAGGCGGGCGACGGCCTTGCGCCAGCGGAAGAAGCGCGGTGCCTCCTGGATCAGCGCCAGGTCGGGGTCGCAGGCGCGGATCACCCGGGCGAGCGCGGCGGTGTCGTCGCGCATCGAGCGGATGTTGTAGCTCAGCACGCGGACGACGGCGGAGCCGTCCGGCTCCGTACGGGACGCCGGCAGCTCCGGCGATCGGCCTTCGCTCACGGGGTCACTGTAGCGGCGGCGCGTTCACGCGGGGCGGACACGGTCGCACGGGGCGGGCGTACCCGGCCGGGAAAGGCGGTGCCCCCGTCACTCCTGTGCGTGGAGTGACGGGGGCACCGGTGCCGTACGGGCGGCCGCAGGGCCGGGTACTAGCCCTGGCGGGCGAGGTCGGCCGCGCCGACGAGACCGGCCTTGCCGCCGAGCTGCGCGGCGAGGACCTGGGCGTGCGGCCGGTACTGGCCGCCGACCAGCCAGCGGCGGAAGGACTTCCGGATGGGTTCGAGGACGAGTTCGCCCTCGTCGGAGACCCCGCCGCCGACGATGAAGGCGGAGGGGTCGAAGAGCGAGGCCAGGTCGGCGAGTCCGGCTCCGGCCCAGCGGGCGAGCTCGCGGAAGGAGTCGACGGCGACCTTGTCCCCGTCGCGCGCGGCGCGGCTGATGTGCTGGCCCTGGATGCCCTCGGGCGTGCCGTCGCCGAGCGACAGCAGCAGGGTGGCGTTCTCCGGTTGGGCGACGGCCCGCTGCTTGGCGTAGCGCACCAGTGCCCGGCCGGAGGCGTACTGCTCCCAGCAGCCCTGGCTGCCGCAGCCGCACAGCAGGCCGTCCGGCACCATGCGGATGTGGCCGAACTCCCCTGCCACACCGAAGCGGCCGCGGCGCAGCTTGTTGCCGATGATGATGCCGCCGCCGAGCCCGGTTCCCAGGGTGATGCAGATGACGTCGTCGTGGCCCTGGCCGGCACCGAATCGGTACTCGCCCCAGGCGGCGGCGTTGGCGTCGTTCTCGACGACGACGGGCAGTCCGACGCGCTGCTCGACCTTGTCCTTCAGCGGCTCGTGCCGCCAGCGGATGTTGGGCGCGAAGAGCACGGTGGCGCGCTTGTCGTCGACATAGCCGGCGGCGCCGATGCCGACGGCCTCGACCGTGTGGCCGGCACTGACGTCGTGCACCGCTGTCGCGATGGCGTCGACGACGCCCTCGGAGGTCTGCGGGGTCGGCACTTTGACGATTTCGAGAATCGAGCCTTCCTCGTCGACCACGCCGGCCGCGATCTTGGTGCCGCCGATGTCGACGCCGATGGTGAGTCCCATGTATCCCTCAGTATTCGGTCGAGCCCCGCTGCGTCCAACCGTACCGGAGGGCGGCCTGCGCCCTGTTCGGGCCCGATGTTCCGTGCCGGGTCCGTGTCGCGCCGTTCAGTCCAGGTCGATGCGCTCGCTGGGCGGGGTGTCCCCGCCGGAGGTCCAGCGGCGTTCCTGCCCGCTCACCGCGGCGCGGTAGGCGGCCAGGAGTTCGGCGCCCGCGGCGGCGAGGTGGTCGAAGACCTCGGGGTTGCGTTCGACGATCGGCTCCACGGCCTGTTTGACCTGGGAGATCAGCCCCTGCGCCGCCATCTCCGCGGCGGGGGTGCGAAGCATCGACAATCGGTCGGTGACGGCTTCCGCGAGACGTCGCAGCTCCTCGCCGGCGCTGCCGGGGGTCTGGCCGCTCTGCTGCCGCCTGCGGGCGTTCTCGGCGGCGATGTCCTCCGCGCTCGCCTTGGCCCAGGCGTCGGAATCGGCGTCGGGGCGGCCCGCGCGGTCCGTTGATTCGCTCATGGTGGCTCCGTAAGGCTCCGGCTTGGTACCCACGACGGTACCCGAACAGGGGCGGCGCTTTCAGCGCTCAGCGGGGCCAAAGACCGGGATCCGGGGCGAACCGGACCTGCAGCGCGCCGTCGCGGAGCGCCGCACCGGCCACGGTGCAGCGGCGCAGCGCGGAGGGCAGCGGGAGGATGCGGCGGTATCCCTCGGCGTCGACGACGAGTTCGTCGCCGCGGCGTACGAGGTCGACGGTGTCGCGTGTCGCGCCCGGCAGCGGCAGCCGCCAGAGGAAGTGGCCCTCGGTGGCGAGCCGGTCCTCGGTGGTCCACGGCGGCGCGGCGGGCCCCTCGGGCGCGTCGGCGGGCGGCTGCGCGGCGAGGCGGGCGAGGTCCTCGGCGCCGCGGGGTTCGCGGCCGAGGTGGGGCAGTTCGTGGAGCGCGGTGGTGGTGCCGGCGAGTTCCGCGCGCAGGGCGCGCACTTCCTTGCGGCGGTGTCCCGCCAGTTCGGCCAGCCAGGGGTCGGGGGACCCGTCGGGCAGCAGGCGGTTGGCGACGACGGCCTCGAGGCGGTGGCCGTACAGGGCCAGTCCGGCGCGGGCCCGGCTCACGGCGCCGGCGGCGTGCGCGCCCGGGGCGACGACCAGCCGTACGGTCGTGGCGGCGTCCTCGATCACGGCCTGGGCGGCGGCCAGTTCCCGGTCGGCGCGGGCGGCGGCCTCGTAGGCCCAGGCGCCGGGCGCGGGGACGCCCGCGAGCTGGGCGAGGACGGGCCGCAGGGCGCGGGCGGCCTGCCGTTCCCGGGGGACGAGCCGGGCGATGTAGCGGCGCAGTTGCGCGGGCAGCGCGAGCGCGGCGAGGGCGTCGTGGACCGGTGGCAGGTCGACGACGACGAGGTCCCAGCCGCCGGCGGTGTCCCGCAGGGCGCGCAGCAGCGCGAAGGCGTCCGCACCGGGGAGTTCGGTCAGTTCCTCG
Source organism: Streptomyces sp. PA03-3a (assembly GCF_033792735.1). Taxonomy (NCBI): domain Bacteria; kingdom Bacillati; phylum Actinomycetota; class Actinomycetes; order Kitasatosporales; family Streptomycetaceae; genus Streptomyces; species Streptomyces sp. PA03-3a. The sequence continues at coordinate 55,664 of NZ_JARAVM010000031.1, read as the reverse complement.
GGGTCCAGCGGGGCCGCGCCGAGCAGGTCGAGAAGGGAGCCCAGGCGCTGCTGGACGGCCGCGGCGTCGGCCCGGAAGGCGGCGGCCGCGTCGATGCGCGCGGCCCACAGACCCGGTACGGACGCGACGGGGGCGAAGGGCGGCACGGCCCCCTCGTCCGTCCGCGGACCGCCGCCGCCGGCCGGGGCGGGCACCGGGCCCAGCACCCTGTCGAGGGAGGCGTCGCGGTCGGCGGAGAGCAGCAGCACGCGCCGTCCGGGCGCGGCCGCGGCCACGGCCGTGGCGGCGGCGACCGTCGTGCGCCCGGCGCCGCCCGTGCCGGTGACCAGCAGCGTCCGCACGTCAGCCCTGGGACTCGACGCGCTTCTTCAGGCCGGCGAGGGCGCGGTCGATGATGACCTTCTCGGCCTTGCGCTTGATCATGCCGAGCATCGGGATCTTGACGTCGACGGTCAGCTGGTAGGTGACCTCGGTGCGCTTGCCGTCCTCCAGCGGGACCAGGATGTAGGCGCCGTCCAGGGTGCGCAGCATCTGGGACTTGACCAGCGTCCAGCGGACCTCGTTGTCGCCCGCCCAGGTGTAGGCGAGGGTGTGGTCGTCCTTGATGGCGCCCGCGTCAAGGAGGAGCCGGACCTGCTCGGCACGGCCGTCGGCGCCGGCGGAGAGGATCTCGGCCTCCTTCACCTCGCCGGTCCACTCCGGGTACCGGGCGAAGTCCGCGATGACGCCCATGACATCGGCCGGGGCCGCGTCGATGGTGATGCTCGACCTGGTGTGTTCCGCCATCGCCGTGGCCCCTCCGGGACGTCGCGTCGTACCTGCTGTTGTATGCCTGCCGGTGAAGGCTACCGCCTGGTCGGGCGGCCGCAGACCGCCGGGGCCGTCACCACCGCAGCGCCCAGGGCGTTCGGGTGGAGTTGAAGTGGCCGACGTTGACGCATTCGGTCGACCCCAGGCGCATCCGCGGCACGAGCGGCTGGTGGACGTGGCCGAAGAGCGCGTACTTGGGGCGCACCCGGCGGATCGCGTCGAGCAGGGCCTCGCTGCCGCGTTCGAGGCGGCGGGCGACGGTGTCGTAGCAGAGCTCGGGGACGGCGGGCGGGATGTGCGAGCAGAGCACGTCGACCTCGCCGAGGGCCTCCACCTTGGCGGCGTACGTCTCGTCGTCGATCTCGTACGGGGTGCGGTAGGGGGTGCGCAACCCGCCGCCGACGAAGCCGAAGACCAGGCCGCCGATCTCGATGGTGGTGCCGTCGAGCACCGTGGTGCCGGGCCGGGCGTACTCCGGCCAGAGCGCGGGGATGTCGACGTTGCCGTAGGTGGCGTAGGTGGGGGTGGGGAAGGCGGCGAACAGCTCGGCGTACTGCCGGCGCACGGCGGACTCGATGGCGGTGCGCCGGTCGGTGCCGAGCCCCGACCACAGCTCGCGGTCGAGGGCGCGGGCCTCGTCCCAGCGCAGCGCGGTGCGCAGCCCGACCATGCGGGAGGCGTTCTCGGTGCCGAAGAGGTCGGGGAAGATGCCCCGCGAGTGGTCGGCGTAGTCGAGGAAGAGGATCAGGTCGCCGAGGCAGATCAGCGCGTCGGCGCCGTCGCCGGCCCTGGCGAGGGCATCGGAGGCGCCGTGGACGTCGCTGACGACATGGACCCGCATGACGATCACTCTAGGACGCGGCGGACGGCGTTGGGGAGGGCACACCGGGGCCCCGGTTACCTGCGGGTCACAGGGGGGCTCGACTAGGCTTCCGACCAGTGGATCCGCACTGTGCCGCAGCGGGCATCCGGCGTGTGACGACGATGTGACACACAAAACATCTACACGGCACCCCCTACCGCAGAAGCTTTACCGGTGGGTAACGTCCAGGCCGTCCGTTCCACGCTCAACCATGCAGTGGACGCAGCCAGCACCGCCGCCGGCGCCGATGAGGAGCAGCAGTTTGCGCGAGTTCAGCCTTCCGGCTCTCTATGAGGTCCCCGCGGACGGGAACCTGACGGATCTCATCCGGCGCAACGCCGCGCAGCATCCCGACGTTCCCGTCATCGCCCGGAAGACCGCGGCCGGCGACTGGGCGGACGTCACCGCCACGGCCTTCCTCGCCGAGGTCCGCGCCGCCGCCAGGGGCCTGATCGCCTCGGGCGTGCAGCCCGGCGACCGGGTGGCCCTGATCTCCCGCACCCGCTACGAGTGGACCCTCCTCGACTTCGCCGTCTGGACCGCGGGCGCGGTCACCGTGCCGGTCTACGAGACCTCCTCTGCCGAGCAGATCGAGTGGATCCTCGGTGACTCCGGCGCCGTCGCGGCCGTCGTGGAGAACGAGGCCCACGAGAAGTCGGTGGAGTCGGTGCGCGACCGCCTGCCGCAGCTCAAGCACGTGTGGCGGATCGAGGCGGGCGCGGTCAAGACCCTCGGCGCGGCCGGCACGGACGTCGCCGAGGCGACGCTGGACGAGCGCAGCGCCTGGGCCAGGGCGGACTCCCCGGCCACCATCGTCTACACCTCGGGCACCACCGGCCGCCCCAAGGGCTGCGTGCTCACGCACCGCGCGTTCTTCGCCGAGTGCGGCAACGTCGTGGAGCGCCTGAAGCCGCTCTTCCGCACCGGCGACTCCTCGATACTGCTCTTCCTGCCGCTCGCGCACGTCTTCGGCCGGCTGGTCGAGGTCGCCGCCGTCATGGCACCGATCAAGCTCGGGCACGTCAGCGACACCAAGAACCTCACCGACGAACTGGCCGCCTTCCGGCCGACGCTGCTGCTGGGCGTGCCGCGCGTGTTCGAGAAGGTCTACAACTCCGCGCGCGCCAAGGCCCAGGCCGGCGGCAAGGGGAAGATCTTCGACAAGGCCACCGACGTGGCGATCGAGTACAGCCGCGCGCTGGACTCGGCGAGCGGTCCCGCGCTCGGCCTGAAGTTCAAGCACAAGGTCTTCGACCGGCTGGTCTACAGCAAGCTGCGCGCCGTGCTCGGCGGCCGCGCCGAGTACTCGATCTCCGGCGGGGCGCCGCTGGGCGAGCGGCTGGGCCACTTCTACCGCGGCATCGGCTTCACCGTGCTGGAGGGCTACGGCCTGACCGAGTCCTGTGCGGCCACCGCCTTCAACCCCTGGGACCGCACCAAGATCGGCACCGTCGGCCAGCCGCTGCCCGGCTCCACGGTCCGCATCGCCGACGACGGCGAGGTCCTGCTCCACGGCGAGCACCTGTTCTCCGGGTACTGGAACAACGAGGCGGCCACCGCCGAGGCCGTCACCGACGGCTGGTTCCACACCGGCGACATCGGAACGCTGGACGAGGACGGCTACATCACCATCACCGGCCGCAAGAAGGAGATCATCGTCACCGCGGGCGGCAAGAACGTCGCCCCGGCCGTGATCGAGGACCGGATCCGCGCCCACGCGCTGGTCGCCGAGTGCATGGTGGTCGGCGACGGCAAGCCCTTCATCGGCGCGCTGGTCACCCTGGACGAGGAGTTCCTGCCCCGCTGGGCCGAGCAGCACGGCAAGTCCGGCCGCGGCGTGGCGGAACTGCGCGAGGACCCCGAACTGCTGGCCGAGGTGCAGTCGGCGGTCGACGACGGCAACGCCGCGGTGTCCAAGGCGGAGGCGGTGAAGAAGTTCCGCGTCCTGGCGACGCAGTTCACGGAGGAGTCTGGTCACGTGACGCCCTCGCTGAAGCTCAAGCGCAATGTGGTGCTGCGGGACTTCGCGGACGAGATCGCCGCGATCTACGGCGGGTGAGCCCGCGCTGACGGGCCCCACCCTCGTTGCCGGTGGCCGCCGTACGCCTCGCGCGGACGGCGGCCGCCGGCGTTCCCAGGTGATGCCGTCCTGGGCCAGGACCCTGGCCATGGTGCGCTCGGCCAGGGCGGTGATGGTGACGAACGGGTTGAGCCCGATGGAGCCGGGGACGAGCGAGCCGTCGACGACGTACAGGCCGTCGTAGCCCTTCGCGCGGCCATAGGCGTCGGTGGCCCCGCCGAGGACGCAGCCGCCCAGCGGGTGGTGGCAGAAGTCGTCGGCGAAGACGCGGTTGCCGCCGAACAGGTCGTAGCGGTAGATGGTGGCGTTGGCCCGGTTGACGCGGTCGCAGAGGGTCTTCGCGGCGGCGACGGAGGGCTGGTTCCGGGAGCGGCTCCAGGTCTGCAGGGCGGCCATGCCCAGTATCTGACGATGCGCCAGATCTGCCGTCATGACGCATCATGGGCGGCAGATTCCGCCCATACCGTGCGCACACGGGCTTTTACAAGAGGGCCTTGAGCCGCCCGGCGAGCAGATCCCACCGCCAGGCGTCCTCGACCCACTTGCGCCCGCGCTCGCCCATCCGGCGCCGCAGCTCCGGGTCGTCCAGCAGCGCCAGGATCCGCTCGGCGGCCTCCCCGGGCTCCCCGCCGCGCACCACCCAGCCGGTCTCGCCGTCCAGCACCGCGTCCGGCGCTCCGCCGGAGTCGCCCGCGACGACCGGCAGCCCGGTGGCCGAGGCCTCCAGGTAGACGATGCCGAGGCCCTCGACGTCCAGCCCGCCGCGGCGCGTGCGGCACGGCATGGCGAAGACGTCGCCGGCGCCGAAGTGCGCGGGCAGCTCCTGCCAGGGCACGGCCCCGGTGAACCGCACCGACTCCGCCACCCCGGTCCGCTCGGCGAGCCGCTTCAGGTCGTCCGCGTACGGGCCGCCGCCCACGACCAGCAGGACGGCGTCCGGCTGGGCGGCCAGGATCCGCGGCATCGCCTCGATGAGGGTGTCCTGGCCCTTGCGCGGCACCAGGCGGGAGACGCAGACGACCACGGGCCGGTCGGTGAGCCCGAGCCGGGCGCGCACCGCCTCGCCGCCGGAGGCCGGGTGGAAGGTCTTCTCGTCCACGCCCGGCGGGAGCTGCACCATGCGCCCGGCGGCCTCGGGCGTCAGCGCCCGGGCGATCCGGGAGCGGGTGTACTCGCCCAGATAGGTGATCGTGTCGGTGCCCTCGCCGATCCGCCGCAGCAGCGTACGGCTCGCGGGCAGCTGCGCCCACCCCGCCTCGTGCCCGTGGGTCGTCGCCACCAGCCGGCGCGCCCCCGCCTTGCGCAGCGCGGGCGCCATCAGCCCGAGCGGGGCCGCCGCCCCGAACCACACCGATGTGCAGCCGTGTTCGCGCAGGAGCGCGGCGGCCCGCCGGGTCACCCTCGGGGTCGGCAGCAACATCGTCGTACGATCACGTACGACCGGGAAGGGCTGCTCGGCGTCGAACGCGGCGACCTCGGAGCCGTCCCGCCAGGTCGACGCGTACACCACCACCCGGCCGGGATCGAGGCGCAGCGCCATGCTGTGCACGAACGCCTGGATGCCACCGGGACGTGGCGGGAAATCGTTGGTGACGATCAGGGTCTTGTCCATACGTCGCCGAGGGTATCCGGTGCGGTCCGCGGCAACCGACCGCGGTACCGGCGCGTCTAAGCTCCACACGCCTGTCCACAGGTGAGACCGGCATCGTGCATCATCACAGCAGAACCGATTCGACGAGGTGGACATGGCAGGCGACAGCGGCAAGCGGCTCCCGGTCGGGCCGGTCCTCGCCTGGGTGGCCACCAGGGTCCTGCTGCTGCTCTACGTCTTCAAGGTGCTCAGCCTGTCCCCGCTGGACGTGACCACCGACGTCTCGGTGATCTACCACGGCTGGTACGAGGTCCTGAAGGCTGGCGCCTTCCCCCACCACGACGTCACCTGGCAGTACCCGCCCGCCGCCGCGCTCGCGGTGCTCTCCCCCGCGATGCTGCCGTTCCTCGACTACGCGACCGCCTTCTTCTGGCTCGCCTGCGCCGCCGACCTCGTCGCCTTCGCGCTGCTGCTGCGCGGTTCGCGCGGCGAGGGGCGGCGGCCGGCCGGTGCGTATGTGTGGGTGCTGGGCGTGCCGCTGCTGGGGCCGACCGCGTACGCGCGCTACGACGTCATGGTCACCGCCGTCGCCGTGGCCGCGCTGCTGGCGACGGTGCGCCGTCCCAGGGTCGCGGGCGCGCTGATCGCGTTCGGCGCGATGCTCAAGGTCTGGCCGGTGCTGCTGCTCACTGGGGTCCGCGACCGCCGGATCTGGGCGGCGGCCGCGGCCGGGGCGGGCGTCCTCGCCCTGGGCTTCTGGCTGTGGATGCCGGGGGCCTTCGCCTTCCTGCGCTTCCAGGGCGAGCGGGGCACCGAGGTGGAGTCCCTGGGCTCCCTGGTCTTCCACATCGCCCGGCACCACGGCTGGGAGGGCCAGGTGCTGCTGAACTACGGCTCCGTGGAGTTCCTCGGGCCCTACGTGGGCCTGGTCAGCGACATCGCGCTCGGGCTGACCGCGGTGGCCTTCGGCTGGCTGCTGCTGTGGCGGCTGCGGGCGCGGACGTACGGCCCGCAGACGGCCTTCGACGCGGCGTTCACCGCGGTGCTGCTGTTCACCACGACCAGCCGGGTGATCAGCCCGCAGTACATGATCTGGCTGATCGGCCTGGCGGCCGTATGCCTCACGCTGCGGGCCAGTGTGATGGTGCTGCCCGCGGTGCTGGTGCTGGCGGCGACGGTGCTCACCCTGTACGAGTTCCCGGTGCGCTTCGCCGACGTCGTCGGCAGCACCGATCTCGGCATCACGCTGCTGCTGCTCCGCAACGGACTGCTGGTGGCCGCCTCGGTCATCGCCTGCCGCCGGCTGTGGGTGGCCTCGGCCCGTCTGCCGTCGAGGCCGCGCAGGGCGTCCGAGACGCGTCTGCCGGAGCACGACCAGGACGCCGAGAAGCTGCTGACCTGGTGAAGGCCGCCGTCACGGCCAGGCACTGCAGTCCCGCGGCCACGGCCATCGCCACGCCGACGCCCACGAGCCCCAGCCCGGCCGGGACGGCGAGCGCGTAGGCGAGCGGCAGCTGCACCGCCGTGCCGACCAGGGTCACCCGGACCAGCAGCGCGGCCCCGCCGCCGCCCTGGAGGACACCGCCCGGCGCGATGAAGCACGCCAGCAGCACCAGGTAGGGCCCCAGGGTGCGCAGGAACGCCGTTCCTGCCGCGGCCACGCCGGGCTCCGCACCGAAGGCGGCCATGATCCAGGGCGCGGCGGGCTGCAGCACGACCGCCGCGAGGAGTCCCAGGCCGGCGCCGAGCAGCAGTGCCTGGCGGCCGATCGCGCGCCGTTCGTCGCGGCCGGCGCCCAGGTGGTAGGCGGTGTGGATGGACGCCGCCTGGCGTACGGCGTAGAAGCCCATCGTCGCCACGTACACCGCCTTGGTCGCGATCCCGTATGCCGCGACCCGGTCGACGCCCAGCCGGGCCACGATCGCCACCAGGGTGAGCGTGCCGGCCATCCGGACGAGGAAGTCCGCCGCCATCGGCGCCCCCGTCACGGCGGTACGGCGCAGCGCGGCCGCCACCGGCTCGGCGGGCGGGACGGTCGCGGCCCGCCGCACCAGGGGGTTGCGGCGCAGCAGCGCCAGCCCGGCGGCCAGGGCCGCGGCGCGGCCCGCGACGGTGGCCACGGCCGCGCCCCGCACCCCGAGGGCGTGGATCAGGAACGGGTCGAGGAGCAGGATCAGCCCGTTGGCGAGCAGGGCGAGCCGCATCGGGGTACCTGTGTCGCCCGCGCCCTTGAAGACGCCGTCCAGGGTGTTCTGGGCGTAGAACACCGCCGTGCCGGGGAGCGAGACCGCGAAGTACCCGGCCGCGAGGCGGACGGCCGCCGGGTCGCCGTGCCCGCCGAGCAGCAGGGCCGCCAGCGGCTCCCGGCACAGGAATCCGCCGACGGCGACCGCCGGGGCCAGCAGCGCGCACAGCGCCCAGCCGCCGCGCACCGCCGCCCCGACCGCCGCCGGGTCCCGCGCCCCGGCGGCCCGGGAGACCAGCACCGTCGTCCCCTGCGCGGCCATCAGCACGACTCCGAGCAGCACGTTCTCGGTGTTCGTGGCCACCGCCACGGCCGCGACGGCCGCTGCCCCGCCGCCGAGCCGGGCCACCCACAGCACGTCGATGATCCCGGCGACGACGCCGGCGAGCAGTTCCAGGTAGACCGGGCCCGCCAGCGCGGTCAGTCGGGCGCGGTGCGTCATGGTTTCCCTCCCCCGGGTACCTCGTTTCGAGATACCACGTTTAGAGGTACCATCATGGGCACTGCACTGGCAAGTCCGAACGCATGATCGGGAAAGGTGGCGAACAGTGCTGGAGCTCACCATCCTGGGCTTCCTCTACGAGGAATCCCTGCACGGCTACGAGCTCAAGGAGCGCATCGCCGCACTCAACGGCCACGTCCGCCCCGTCAGCGACGGCGCGCTCTACCCGGCCATCAACCGCCTCACCGCGGCCGGGCTGGTCGGCCAGCACACCGAGCCCGGCGTCGGAGCCGCCCCGCGCCGCGTGCTCTCGCTCACCGACGCCGGGCGCACGCGGCTGCTCGCCCGGCTCCGCGACCCCAAGCCGATCGAGATCACCGACGCCACCCGCTTCTTCGCCGTGCTGGCGTTCCTGAGACACCTCCCCGACACCACGGCCCAGGCCGGGGTGCTGCGGCGCCGCCTGGAGTTCCTGGAGACCCCGGCCAGCTTCTTCTACGACCGCGGCAAGCCCGTGCGCGCCGAGGACACGGGCGACCCCTTCCGCCAGGGCATGCTCCGCATCGCGCGCGCCACGGGTCGCGCGGAGCGCGAGTGGCTCACGGAGGCCCTGGCGGAGCTCACCGCCTGAGCCAGGTCCGGGCGAGGCCCGCGCGCGGTCCGGGCTGCCCGCCCGGGGAGGCGAGCGGTCCCGCGCAGTCTGCGCGGACGGCCCGCGAAGGGCGATCCGCGCACCGAGCTAACCCGCGGCGGCCGCGTAGGCGCGGGCGGCGGCGATGCGCTGGACCGCGGTGGGGTGCGTGCCGAAGAGGACGTGCAGAAGGCGCGGGGGGTCGGGGTCGGAGACGTTGGTGACGGTGAGCCGGCGCTGCATGGCGATGAACCGCTCGGCGTCCCCGGTGAGTTCCAGCGCGTGCGTGTCCGCCCGCCGTTCGACGCGCCGGCTCAGCGCGCAGCCGAACGGCCCGGCGCACGCCGACAGCACCGCTGCCACCGCCGCCAGCAGGAACAGCCCGCGCGGGTCGTCCGTGCCGTGGGAGGAGGCGGCCATGACGGCGGAGAGCACGCACACCCCCGCTCCCGCGCCGAGGGCGCCGAGCAGGGTGCCGCGCGGCACGTCGCGGTGCTTGACGTGTCCCAGTTCGTGGGCGACGACGAGTTCGACCTCGGCCGCCGGGGCCGTGCCGAGCAGCGTGTCGTAGGCGACGATCCGACGGGTGCGCCCGAAGCCGGAGACATAGGCGTTGAGCGCCGTCGTGCGCCGGGACGCGTCGGCGACGAGCACCGCCCGTACGGGGATCCGGTCCCGCTCGGCCAGCGCCAGCAGCGCGTCGCGCAGGGGCCCGTCCTCCATCGGCCGGAAGCGGTTGAAGAGCGGCTCCAGTACGACCGGGGCGAGCCAGGACAGCACGACGGCCGCGCAGACGGCGCCCAGGGCCGCCCAGGCCCAGCCGAGGCCGTAGTAGCCGTACAGCGCGGCCAGCACGAGCGGAACGGAGACGAGCAGCCCGCGCAGGACGTCGACGGCCCAGCCGCCCCAGCCCTGCGTGACGAGCCCGTAGCGCCGCCGGATGACGCGGACCCGGGCGGAGAACGGCAGGGTGACCGCCTGCTGGAGCAGCACCAGCAGCAGGCCGCCGGCCAGCACGCGCAGGGCCCGGGCGTCGCCGAACAGCCCGGTGAGGGCGGCGCCCGCGGGGGTCAGCCCCAGCACCAGCAGCAGTGCGAGCCCGGCGAGGCGGCCGCCGAGCAGGAAGGGCAGCTGCGCGCGGCGCAGGGCCCTGCCGCGGGCGGTCTCCTCCGGTGTGAAGTCCCCGTCCGTGCCGCTCATCCCAACTCCCCCTCGACGTAGGCCCGCCAGCGCTCGGTGAGGGTGTCCTCGTCGATGCCGAGCGTGCCGCGCAGATCCGCACCGGAACGGTACAGCGCGACCAGCCGGTCGGCGCCCCAGGTGCCGGCGATGAGCCGGCAGGCCAGCCAGGCGCCTTCGTACGCCTGGGCCTGCGTGGTCGCGCCGGGCGCGAAGTCGGCGTCCGCGGGGAGGTGGCCGGGCGGGCCCGAGGCCGTGACCTCGCGGCGCAGCTCGGGCGCCAGGCTCGCCGCCGTACGGCCGGAGTCCCGGTAGGCGACCCAGTCGGCGAAGCCCTCGGAGAGCCACATGGGGGTGCGGGAGGTCGTCGCGGCGCGCGTGGCGACGTGGGTGGTCTCGTGGGTGAGCACGACCTGGCGGCCGAAGGCCGACAGCCCGGCGAAGGCCTCGGGGTTGACGATGACGCGTCCGGCGGGGGCGGTCCCGCTGCCGCCGGCCTCCCCGGTGGTGACGGCCGCGACGCCCGCGTAGGTCTCCGCCGGGGCGTCCAGCAGCTCGCCCATGCGCCGCAGTGAGGAGGGCACCTCCAGCACCACCCGTCCGGTCCACCCCTTCCCGCCCCAGGCCCGCCGCACCTGAGGGACGGCCCGGTCCGCGTCGGTGGCGTACCCGGCCAGCTCCTCGCGGTCGCCGGTGCCGAGGACGAGGCTGTGGCTGCCGCGGACGACGTGCAGCGCCCCCTGCTCCCACAGCAGGCCGCCCGGGTCGCCGTCGCCGGCCACCCGCCAGCCTTCGCCGCCGTCGGTGCGCAGCAGCAGGGACTCGTCCGTGGTGACCGGGGCGCTGTCGTAGCCCTTGAGGCGGTAGCGCAGCTCGACGCGGGCGGTCACCGGGTCGGCGCCCTCCATGGAGACCAGCCGGTACGACCAGGCGGCGAGCGGGAGCTCCCGGAGGTTGCGGAAGACCCGGCGTTCGGCCTCGCGCCGGGCGGGCGTCACATCGGCCAGATACGCCTTCTCGTCACGGTCCAGGACCGCGTCGGCCCGCCGTTCCAGCAGTTGCCGGACGACCGGGTCCCCGGGGCCCGCGTGCTCCGCCGCACCGCCGCCCGAGCGTCCGCAGCCCGCGAGGAGCACCGCCGCGGCGCACAGCGCGGCGGCCGCGGCGCGGGTCGGCGAGCGGAAGAGGGCCACGCCGCCGATCGTACGGTCCCGGCGGCGACGCTCACGTGGGCCGGGTCACCGCCGAGATCGGCAGCATGGCGACGGGGTCGTAGCGGACCCGGGCGCCGGGGTAGGGGGCGTGGATGACCCGGCCGTCGCCGACGTACATGGCGACATGACTGGCGTCGCCGCGGTAGAGGACGAGATCGCCGGGGCGCGCCTGGCTGAGCGGCACGTGCCGTCCGGCGCTCAGCTGGGCCTGCGAGGTGCGGGGCAGGCCCACGCCGGCCTGGCGGTACGCCCAGACCATCAGGCCGGAGCAGTCGAAGGAGCCGGGGCCGGTGGCACCCCACACGTAGGGGGCGCCGACGGCGGAGCGCGCGGCGGCGACGGCGGTCGCGGCGCGCAGCGACAGAGGGCCGAGATCCGGGATGTCGACCGTGCGGCCGGAACGGGAGGCACGGGCCTCCAGGCGGCTGGCGAGCCGGGCGCGCTCCTGCGGGGAGAGGGAGTTGACCAGGCGCGCGGCCGCCATCAGCTTGCGCTGCACGGCCTTCTTCCGGGCGGTGAGGGTGGTGCGGGCCCGCTCGAGCTCGCCGAGCCGGTCGGTGGCCCGGGAGCGTTCCTGGTCCAGGAAGCGCTGGGCGGAGCGGAGTTCGCCGAGTCGCGCGTTGCCGCGGTTGCTGATCCGGTCGAGGGTGGCGGCCCGGTCCAGATAGGTCGCCGGGTCGGGCGAGAGCAGCAGGGCGAGGGTCGGGTCCACTCCCCCGCCGCGGTACTGGGCCCCGGCGAGCGTGCCGAGGTCGTCCCGGAGCCGGTTGACCCGCTCCTGGCCGCGCGCGGCGCGGTCCTGGAGCACCTCCACCTCGCGCCGGAGCCGCTGGGTGTTCTCGCGGGCGGCGTTGAACTGCTCGGTGGCCCGCTCCGCCTGCGTGTAGAGGTGGTCGATGCGGGCCGCGACATCGCCCGGGGTGTCCGCGGGGTCGGCCGCGGCCGTCTGCGCGGTGGTGGCCGCGCCCGCCATCGCGGCGGCGGCGGTGGCCGCCGCCGTCAGGACCGTGGCCCTGGAGGCACGCGGAGTCCGGCCGGGCTGCGGAATGCGTCGATGGGATGGCACGTCGACTGACAGTAGTCAGCCGGACACGGGGAGTTCAAAGACCGGGTACGGCCGGGCGGCCTGACGGTGCCCTGCTTGCGCAGGTCACCGCCGGGCCGTCACCGTACGAGATCACCCGATAGGTTCAACGGGCTCCGCTGCTTCGGGCCCGGACCTCAGATGCGGACGCCGAACTGGAACGGCATGTTGTTGATGGACTCGTAGCGCACGACGGTGCCGGTGCGCGGCGCGTGCAGGACCTGGCCGTTGCCCGCGTAGAGCCCCACGTGGTGCAGGTCGCCGTAGAAGATGACGAGGTCGCCGGGCATCAGCTGGCTCATCGACAGCCGGGTGCCGGCGTTGGCCTGGGACTGGGAGGTGCGCGGTATGCCGGCGCCGGCCTGGGCGTAGGCCCAGGAGGTGAGGCCGGAGCAGTCGAAGGAGCTCGGGCCGGTGGCGCCGTAGACGTACGGCGAACCCAGCTTGGTCTTGGCGGCGGACAGGGCCGCGGCGGCCAGCGAGGAGGCCGGGAGGTCGTTGCCCAGGTCGACCCGCTCGTTGGAGCGGTTGGCGCGGTTCTCCGCGGCCTCAAGGGACGCCCGCTGGGCGGCGGTCAGCGAGTTGAGCAGCTTCTGCGCCTCGCTGAGCTTCGCCTGGACTTCCTTCTTCTTCTTGCCCAGTTCGGTGCGGGTCTCGTCGAGCTCGTCGAGCTTGCTCGCGGCCTCCGCCTTCTGCTGGTTGAGGGTGCGCTTCTTCTCGGCGATCTGCTGGAGTCCCTCGGCCTGCTTGGTGCTCAGCTGGTCGAGAGTGGACGCCTTGTCGAGGTAGCTGTCCGGGTCGGCGGAGAGGAAGAGCTGGAGCGAGGGGTCGATGCCGCCGCTGCGGTACTGGGCGCTGGCCAGGGTGCCGAGGTCGTCCTGCAGGTCGTTGAGCTCGGACTGCTGGCGGGCCACCTCGTCCTGCAGGTCCTCGACCTGCTTCTGCAGCTTCTGCTGCTTCTCCTTGGCGCCGTTGAACTTCTCGGTCGCCTGCTCGGCCTGCTCGTAGAGGCCGTCGACCTTGGCCTTCACGCTCTTGACGGAGGGCTTGGCGGGAGCGGCCTGGGCCGCCTGCGCGGACAGGGCGACGGCTGCTGCGGCGGTCGCGGTGAGCACGGTGACACGTGTGCGACTGGCCTGCTTGGGACGACGGTGGGACGCCACTCGGGCGAGCTCCTTCTTCCTCCAGCCGCCTGCCGCATGCATCGGGAACTGGGTTCCCCGGCCCTGAGCGTCGGCGTCCCCCGTCGTACGCGCGGCACTTCAGATCGGCGGGACCTCCGCCGTCATCCTGAGTGGATGATCGACTGGGCAGAGGTTCGAGGCACGACCATAGTGACCATCTTGTGATCGGATCAAATCCCTGAAGAAAAAAAGTCGCTCGACCGCGGTTTCTTTACACATATCGCACGTGCAGTGATGACGAGTTGACGCTGAGTCCACAAAAAGCGCCTCACGCACCCCACAGTGTGCTCCAGGTCACACCCGGGCAAGTCGCTTCAGCAGCAAGGTGGATGCGACCGGGCGGGCGCCGGCACGGGCCACACCGTCAGCAACTTCGCGATCGGAAGAAACCACCACAATCGGACGACCGGGAGGTTCCGCCCGAACCAGACGGCGGATCAACTCGTCCGCGGTCTCACCGGCCTTGCTGAACAGCACCCGCACCCCGCGCGGCGGCGCCAGCAGCACCGGGGCGTCCAGATCGGCCCCGTCGAAGACGCAGGTGACCTCGGCGCCGCTCTGCGCCGCGAGCACCGCCAGGCCGCCCAGCAGCCGCAGCCGCTGCTTCTCCAACGGCAGCGCCGGATAACCGGTCTTGGTCACGTTGTAGCCGTCGACCACCAGATGGGACTGCGGCAGCGCCAGCAGCTGGTCCAGCAGCGCCGGATCGTCCTCCGACAGGGCGCGCCGCGCGATGTCCTTGGGGCTGATAGCCCCCGGCATCACCGCGTCGACGGTGTCCGCGGGCCGGGCGCCCAGGGTGTCGCGCGGCGGCAGCGCCAGCTCCCGGCGCAGTCCCGACGCGGCGTCGAGGACGGTGTCCAGCAGCAGCCGCAGGCGCATGTCCTCGGTGCTGCGGCCCTCCCGGGCCGCCCGGCGGGACGCCTCCACGGCCTGCTCGGCCTCGGCGAGCCGGGCCCGCAGCCGGCGTGCCTCACCGTCCGCCGACGCCTTCTCCGCGGCCGCGGCCGCGCGCGTCTCGTCCAGTTCGGCCTCGACCTTGCGCAGCGCGGCCTCGGCCCGCTTCACGTCGCTCGCCGCGCTGCGCAGTTTGCGCTGCAGGGACTCGGCCTCCTTGCGGGCCGCCTCCAGTTCGGTGCGGACGCGCACGGCCTCGTTACGGGACTGGGTCCGGGCCTCGTCCAGTTCCGCCTTCAGCTGCCGCAGCTCTCGCTGCGCCTCCTCGCCCGCCCGTTCGGCGCTGACCCGCTGGGCCTCCTCGCCCGCGGCGGCCACCAGCTTGGCCCAGCCCGCGGGACGCAGCAGATACGCGGCGGCCGCCACGTCCAGCGGGTCGACCGCGGGGGGCGGGGTGCCGGCGTCCAGCGCCTCGCACAGCTCCGGCTCGGCCTCGCGCAGCCGGGCACCCACCCGCTGCCGGAAGGACGGGTCGCCCTCCAGCGCCGTGGCCAGCGCCGTCGCGGCGAACTTGGCGCGGCGGCTCGGGGTGAACCGGGCGTAGGGGCGCAGCACCGCGGGCAGCTCGGCCGGGGTCAGCCCGCCGAACGCCTCCGCCGCCAGGGCGACCACGCGGTGCCGTACGCCCTCGGGCAGCGGACGGTCCAGCGACTCGCCGTGGACGGACTCCTCCGGCGCAGCCGCGGTCTCGGGCGCGGCGGCTTCCTCGCCGCGGCCCGGATTACCGCCGGTCCCGTCCACCCGTCACTCCCGTCCAGTCCGTGGGCGCCTCCCCGGCCTCCTTCAACCTCTCTGGCCGCGCCGCATTCTTCTATTGTCCCCGGCCGCGCTCAGGCCTGCGTCGCCGCCGCCGTGTCGGGGCGGTCGACCAGTTCGACCTGGTCCACGGCGTTGCACCAGCGGCAGCGCACCGACTCCACGGTCTCGCTGAGCACCTCGCGCTCCTCGACCGAGGGCTCACCCGCCAGATCCAGGTGGACGTACTCGACGACCTTGCTGGAGCGGGTGACGTCGAACCGGGTCAGATTGCCGCACAGGGTGCAACGCCAGCGGGTCGTGACGGTCGGCAGGGGCACCGGCATCGGTCGTCTCCTCGGTCGTGCGGATGCGTTCCGGTCACCCTACGGCCTCGGTGGTCCCGCGCGCTGCGGCGAGGCGCCCCGCGACCGTTACACCCGTTCCGTCATGATCGGTCCATGGTCATCCCGGTGTACGACAAGAACCCCGTCCACCGCACACCCGTGGTGACGTACGCGCTGATCGGGCTGTGCGGGGTGCTCTTCCTCATCAGCCCGTCCTCCGGGCTCAACTACATGTACGGCATGGGCCACGATCAGGTGTGCGCCCAGGCGACGTACTTCGCCCGCTGGGGTGTCATCCCCACCGAGCTCTGGCACGGCCACGTCCCCCCGGCCCAGGTGCCGATGCCGAACGGCTGCCCGCCGCTGAAGTCCTTCGCCACCTCGCCGTTCGTGTCGGTGCTCACCGCGCTGTTCGTGCACGGCGGTTGGTTCCACCTGCTCGGCAACATGCTCTTCCTCTGGGTCTTCGGCGACAACGTCGAGAACCGCATGGGCCGCTTGCGCTTCCTGCTCTTCTACATCGCCTCCGGCTACGTGGCGACGTACGGCTACGCGCTCGGGCACACCTCCTCCACCCAGACCCTGGTCGGCGCGTCCGGAGCGATCTCCGGGGTGCTCGGCGCGTACCTCTACCTCTACCCCAAGGCCAGGGTGACCAGCGTCTTCCCCTTCCTCTTCTTCCTGCCGCTGCGCTTCCCGGCCTGGATGGTGCTGATCTTCTGGTTCGTCCTGCAGTGGCTCGCCGGCGAGATCCAGCAGACGGGTCCCGGGGTGGCCTACCTCGCCCACATCACCGGCTTCGTCTGCGGCTTCCTGTGCGCGTGGGTGTGCTATCGCGCAACGCCTAAGCTTGAGCCCGCAGCCAGGGCGAGCCAAGGAGACCTACAGCCGTGATCACCGCGATCGTGCTCATCAAGACCAGCGTCGACCGTATCCCCGAGATCGCGGAGTCCATCGCCGCGCTCGACAGCGTCAGCGAGGTCTACTCCGTCACGGGGACGTACGACCTGGTCGCCATGGTGCGGGTGGCCCGGCACGACGAGCTCGCGGACGTCATCCCGGGCCGGATCAGCAAGATCCCCGGCGTCGAGGCCACCGACACCCACGTGGCGTTCCGCACCTACTCCCAGCACGACCTCGAGACGGCCTTCGCCATCGGCCTGGACGCCTGACCGAGCCGCCCTGCGCGGCGCACCCGGGCCGGGCCGCTCAGGCCCGGTCCCGGTCCGGCACGCAGCGGCCGTCCTCGGTGCGGTAACGCCACTTGGCCCCGTCCGACACCAGCTCCCGCACCGCGTCGACGAAGCGTTCCACGTGCTCGTCCGGGGTGCCCGCGCCGAAGGAGACCCGGATGGCGTTGAGCGTGGGGGCGCCCCCGGCCGAAGGGTCCGGGAGCTCGCCCGAAGGGGCCTCGGGGGCACCGCACTCGCCCGGCTCCTGGTCGGCGGCGCCGAGCAGGGTGCGCAGCAGCGGGTGCGCGCAGAAGAGGCCGTCGCGGACTCCGATCCCGTACTCCGCGGAGAGCGCCGCCGCGAAGTGGGAGCTGTTCCAGCCCTCGACGACGAAGGAGACGACGCCGACCCGGGGGGCGTCGTCCCCGAACAGCGAGAGCACCCTGACCTCGGGGACCTCGGCCAGTCCGGCCCGCACACGGGCCACCAGCGCCTGCTCCCGCTCGACCAGCCGGTCGAACCCGGCCTCCGTCAGCGCGCGGCAGGCCGAGGCGATCGCATAGGCGCCGATGACGTTGGGCGAGCCGGCCTCGTGCCGGGCGGCCGTGGTGTGCCAGTCGACGTCCACCCCGCCGTCCGCACTGCGGGCCACCCGCCGGGAGGCGCCGCCGCCGGCCAGGTAGGGCTCGGCCGCGCACAGCCAGTCGGCGCGGCCGGCGAGCACTCCGGAGCCGAAGGGCGCGTAGAGCTTGTGCCCGGAGAAGGCCACCCAGTCCACGTCGAGTTCCGCGACGTCCACCGGGTGGTGCGGGGCGAGCTGCGCCGCGTCCAGCACGATGCGGGCGCCGTGGGCGTGGGCCGCCGCGGCCAGCTCCCGCACCGGCCAGAGCTCACCGGTCACATTGGACGCCCCGGTCACACAGACCAGAGCCGGTCCGTCCGCCGCCCGGGCGGCCAGTGCCCGCTCAAGCGTCGCCACCGCCTCCGCCGGGGTGCGGGGGGCGCCGAGGTAGGTCACATCGGCCTCCCGCCACGGCAGCAGGGACGCGTGGTGCTCGGTCTCGAAGACGAAGACGCTCGTGCCGGCCGGTACGGCGGCGGCCAGCAGGTTCAGCGAGTCGGTGGTCGAACGGGTGAAGATCACCTGGTCGCCGGGGCGACAGCCGAGGAACTCCGCGACCGTTGCGCGGCTCTGCTCGAACAGGTCGGTCGACAGCTGCGAGAGGTAGCCGGCCCCCCGGTGCACGCTGCCGTAGTACGGCGCGTAGGCCGCCACGTCGTCCCAGACCCGCTGCAACGCGGGCGCGCTGGCCGCGTAGTCGAGGGCGGCGTACCCCACCTCGCCCCCGGTCACGAGCGGCACGAGGACTTCGCGCCCCAGGACGGGCAGCGGAGCGTGGACGGACGAGGGCAGGGCAGGGCGCGGCGACATGGCGAAGTCTCCTGTGAGCAGGCGGGGGTGAAGGAACGTCAGTGATGACGGAACAGCCCTCGGCACGACGGGCGGACGCCCGGGGAGAGGGTGGGGAGGGGCGGCTGGGGGCCGGAAGGGCCCTAGCGCATTCGCTTGCTCATGGAGGAACTCCTCTGACCGCGCTTGCCGCAGACCTTGCTGCCTGCGGCCTGGTCATCACCCGGGGCACCCCGCCACGGAAGGAGGGTTGCCGGACAGCGGGCCGGGGCCGTTTCGCTGTCACTCGTGACCTGCGCAGCATCATGCCACAGGGGCACGTCGCCGCAAGCCGCGGTCCGCATCCCGGACGGCCCGCCCTGGACCGGACAGCGCGCAGGGCCGGGGCGAAGGCCCCGGCCCTGCGTGGTGGTTCGCGTCGTCAGGCCTGCGTGGCCGCGGCCCAGCGCTCGAGCGTTCGTGCTGCCGCCCCGGAGTCGACCGACTCGGCCGCCCGGGCGATCCCGGCCGCGATCCGTTCGGTCAGCGGACCGCCCGCGCCCTCCAGCGCCACCAGCGCGGCCGCCGAGTTGAGCAGCACCGCGTCACGCACCGGGCCGGTCTCGCCCGCCAGCAGCCGGCGGGCGACGTCGGCGTTGTAGGCGGCGTCCGCGCCCCGCAGCGCCTCGATCGGCACCAGTTCGATGCCGACGTCGCGCGGGTCGAAGGACTCCCGCTCGACCTTCCCGTCCCGCACCACCCACACCTGGGAGGTGGCCGTGACGGTGAGCTCGTCCAGCCCGTCGTCGCCCCGGAACACCAGCGCGGAGGAGCCGCGGCGGGCCAGCACGCCCGCGATCAGACCGGCCATCCGGGTGTCGAAGCACCCCACGGCGGAGGCGCCCACCCGGGCCGGGTTGGTCAGCGGGCCGAGGATGTTGAAGGAGGTCGGGATGCCCAGGTCGCGGCGGGCCGGGGCGGCGAACCGCATCGCGGGGTGGAACTTCGCGGCGAAGCAGAAGGTGATCCCGGTTTCCTCGGCGACCTCCGCCACCCGGCCAGCGGGCAGGTCGAGGTTGATGCCGAGCTTCTCCAGGACGTCGGAGGCACCGCTGGCGCTGCTGGCCGCCCGGTTGCCGTGCTTGACGACCTTCGCGCCCGTGCCGGCGATCACGATGGCGGACATCGTGGAGATGTTCACCGTCCTGGCACGGTCGCCGCCGGTGCCGACGATGTCCACGGCGGGGCCGGGGATGTGCAGCGGCTCCGCGTGCGCGTACATCGACTCGACGAGGCCGGTGACCTCCTCGACCGTCTCCCCCTTGGCCCGCAGGGCCACCATGAAGCCGGCTACCTGGGCGTCCGAGGCCTCGCCGCTCATGATCCGGTCCATCGCCCACGCCGCTTCGGCCGCCGTGAGGTCCTTGCCGTTCAGCAGCGCGCCCAGGACGTCGGGCCAGGAGCCGCCCGCCACGGATGCGCCTCCGGCGGGGTTCACAACGCTCATGGTCCACTCCATGGGGGTCTGACGTGCGGCGGGAAACCTTCGGCTCCAGCCTATCGGCGCGGGGGAACGGGAAAGGGCCCCGTCCATCGGATGGACGGGACCCTGCCCGGTGGCACAGCTTCAGTGATCAGTGGTGACCGTGGCCGCTCGTGATCTCCTCGTACTCCTCGACGGTGGGCTTGTCGATCTGCGTTCCCTCGCCGTAGTAGCCGCGGGACAGCTTCGCGCGCAGCTTCGCCGTGGGGCCGACCTTCTTCTCCACGCCGTTCTCGTCGACCTCGGGGCCGACTTCGAGCGGCTTGGGCTGCTCGTGCTGGGTGAGCTTGAACAGCGCGCCCTGCTCCAGCGGCTCGTGGATCTCGATGAACTCACCGTGCGGGAGCCGCTTGATGATGCCGGTCTCGCGACCGTGCAGCACCTTGTCCCGGTCGCGCCGCTGCAGACCCAGGCAGATCCGCTTGGTGACGAAGAAGACCAGCACCGGCAGCACGAAGAACGAGACCCGGACCACCCAGGTGATCGCGTTGATCGACAGATGGAAGCGGGTGGCGAAGAGGTCGTTGCCGCCACCGACGAGCAGGATCAGGTAGAGGCTGATCCAGGCGGCGCCGATGCCCGTGCGGACGGGACGGTTGCGCGGCCGGTCGAGCAGGTGGTGCTCGCGCTTGTCACCGGTGACCCAGGACTCCAGGAACGGGTAGACGCCCATGAAGCCCAGGACCAGCGGGAAGATCACCAGCGGGATGAACACGCCCAGGACGAGTGTGTGACCCGCGAAGTTGATCTCCCAGCCCGGCATGATGCGGATCAGGCCCTCGGAGAAGCCCATGTACCAGTCGGGCTGGGCGTCGGTGGACACCTGGTCCGGCCGGTAGGGGCCGTACGCCCACACCGGGTTGACGGAGACCAGCGCGGACATGGCCGCGATGACACCGAAGACCACGAAGAAGAAGCCGCCCGCCTTGGCCGTGTAGACCGGGAAGAACGGCATGCCCACGACGTTCTTCTCCGACTTGCCCGGTCCGGCCCACTGCGTGTGCTTGTGGTAGAAGACCAGGATCAGGTGGGCCACCAGCAGGCCCGCCATGATGCCGGGGATCAGCAGCACGTGGATCGTGTAGAACCGCGGCACGATGTCGGTGCCGGGGAACTCACCGCCGAAGAGGAAGAACGAGAGGTACGTGCCGACGATCGGCACGGACAGGACCGCGCCCTCCATGAAGCGGATACCGGTGCCCGACAGCAGGTCGTCCGGCAGCGAGTAGCCCATGAAGCCGTCGAACATGCCGAGGAACAGCAGCAGGAAGCCGAAGACCCAGTTGATCTCGCGCGGCTTGCGGAACGCACCGGTGAAGAAGATGCGCATCATGTGCACGAGCATCGCGGCCACGAAGACGATGGCCGCCCAGTGGTGGATCTGCCGGACGAGCAGACCGCCGCGCACGTCGAAGCTGATGTGCAGGGTCGACGCGTACGCCTCGGACATCTTGATGCCCTGCAGCGGCGCGTAGGAGCCGTCGTAGACGACCTCGTTCATCGCCGGGTGGAAGAACAGCGTCAGGTAGACGCCGGTCAGGATGACGATGATGAAGCTGTAGAGGGAGATCTCGCCCAGCATGAAGGACCAGTGGTCCGGGAAGATCTTCCGCAGGTTGGCCTTGCTCAGGCTGTAGATGCCCAGCCGGCCGTCGGCCCAGTCGGCGACGCGTTCGCCGGCGGGCGCCTTTCCGCGCGGCTTCGCGCTCGCGCTCGTGTTGGTGCTCATCCACGCTCCCAAAAGGCCGGGCCCACGGGCTCTTCGAAGTCGCCCAGAGCCTCGAGGTAACCCTCGCCGTTCACGCTGATGTGCAGCTGCGGCAGGGCGTGACCGGCGGGGCCGAAGATCACCCGGGCACCGTCGGACAGGTCGAACGTCGACTGGTGGCAGGGGCAGAGCACGTGGTGCGTCTGCTGCTCGTAGAGGCTGATCGGGCAGCCGACGTGGGTGCAGATCTTGGAGAACGCCAGGATGCCCTGGTGCGCCCAGTCGCGGGACTTCTTGTCCTTGATGTCGTTCGGCTGGATGCGGACGATCATCAGGGCCGCCTTGGCGACCTGCTCCTGGTAGTCGTGCTGCTCCTCCTCCAGGCCCTCGGGCACGGCGAAGGTCAGCGAGCCCACGGCGACGTCCTCGGGACGCAGCGGCTTGTTGGTGTTCTGGTTGATCAGCAGCCTGCCCTTGGACCACAGCGTGTGGCGGAGCTTGTCCTCCGGCAGCGGGCCGAGGTCGCGCAGCAGGAACACCCCGGAGAGCGGCACCAGGGTCAGCGCGCCGAGCATGGTGTTGCGGATCAGCTTGCGGCGGCCGATCTGGCTCTCACCGGCGCCCGTGGCGAAGTCCGCCATGACCTTGGCCCGGACCTCGGGGCTCGCCGCGATCGGGTGGCGGTCGTCGGCGACCTCGACGTCCGACATCAGCGTGCGGGCCCAGTGGACCGCGCCGGCGCCGATGGCGAAGAGCGAGACGCCCAGGGTCATGCCCAGCGCGAAGTTCAGCGCGCTGATGTGGCCCAGCGGCCAGATGTAGACGATCTTGTCGATCGGGATGACCACGAAGCTGGCGATGAAGCCCAGCGTGGCGAGCATCGACACGGTGAACAGGAACGCCACCGTGCGCTCGGAGGACCTCGCGGCCTTCTCGTCGATGTCCTGGCGGCGCGGCTGGTGAGCCGGGAAGCCCGGGTCCGCGAACGGGTTCTCCGCGGTCGCGACCTGGCCGCCGCCCTCGTGTGCCGGCCTGTCCGGCAGGTTCTCTTCTGACATGTCCTGACTCATGACTTCTTCGCCTTGGTGGTGTGGGCCGCGAGCCAAATGGCGCAGGCGATCAGGGCCCCGAGGCCGAAGATCCAGCCGAAGAGACCCTCGGTGACCGGGCCGAGGCTGCCCAGCGACATGCCGCCGGGGCTCGGCGCGCCCTCGCCGTTGACGGCGTCGAGGTACGCGATGATCTCCCGCTTGTTCTCCTCCGGCATCGTCGTGTCGGGGAAGGACGGCATGTTCTGCGGGCCGGTCAGCATGGCCTCGTACAGGTGCTTGTTGCTCACGCCCTCGAGCGTGGGCGCGTACTTGCCGTGCGTCAGCGCGCCGCCCTTGCCCTGGTAGTTGTGGCACTGGGCGCAGTTGGTGCGGAACAGCTCCCCGCCGCGCGCGGCGTCGGCGCCGGCCGGGTCGTACTGCTCCTCGGTGGGCGTGACCGGGCCGGGGCCCAGCGAGGCGATGTACGCCGCGAGCTGGTCGATCTGCTTCTGCGTGTAGATGACCTTCTTGCGCGGCACCTGGGCGCCGGGCTGCTGGGCCGGCATGCGGCCGGTGCCGACCTGGAAGTCCACGGCCGCGGAGCCGACGCCGACGAGGCTGGGGCCGTCACTGCCGCCCTGCCCCGACGTACCGTGGCAGCTGGAGCAGCCGACGGTGTACAGCTTCTTGCCCTCTTCGATGGCGAGGGACTGGGAGCTGTCGTCCGCCTGAGCCTTGGGCGCCGGCGCGAGCGCGGCGTACAGCCCCCCGATGGCCGTGAGCGCGACAAGTAGGACGACAAGCGCCGCCAGCGGGTGGCGCCGTCGTGCGGAGAGCTTTTTCACGGATTACCCCGGTGTCAGGATCTCTTGCGTCGATGTTCTGGATGTCGTGACCGTCAGCGCGACTCGCGCGCGGGTCCGACTACTTGATCAGGTAGATCGTGGCGAAGAGGCCGATCCAGACGACATCGACGAAGTGCCAGTAGTAGGACACGACGATGGCCGCGGTGGCCTGCTCGTGGGTGAACCGCCGTGCCGCGTAGGTCCGTCCCAGGACCAGCAGGAAGGCGATGAGACCACCTGTCACGTGCAGACCGTGGAATCCGGTGGTCAGGTAGAACACCGAACCGTACGGGTCGGAGGAGAGCGAGAGGCCGTCCTCCTTGACCAGGTTGGTGTACTCGAAGATCTGACCGCCGATGAAGATCGCGCCCATGACGAAGGTCACGATGAACCACGAGCGCAGCTTCTTCACATCGCCGCGCTCGGCGGCGAACACACCCATCTGGCAGGTGAAGGAGGAGAGCACGAGGATCGTGGTGTTCGTCGCCGAGAACGGGATGTCCAGGACGTCGGCGTGCGCCTTCCAGTACTCGGCACCCGTGACCGAGCGAAGGGTGAAGTACATCGCGAAGAGGGCCGCGAAGAACATCAGCTCGGAACTCAGCCAGATGATGGTTCCGACGCTGGTGAGGTTCGGCCGGTTGACCGACGGGTGCGCGTGCCCGGTTTCTACTGCTGTTGCTGTCGCCACGACCGACATTATGTCGGTCCCTTATCTCGCGCTCACTCCGGGGGGTGCCATTCGGTGTGTCAAGGCCCTTGAGGTAGGGAAAGGCGTCGCCCGAAGGAGCTAACCCTCCTCGAAGCACCGTGCTCGGGAGTAAGGTTCGGCCACAGGCAGGCGACTCCACGAGGGCGAGGAGGCACGGATGCAGACGACCGCGACGGTGCTGGTCTACAGCGACGACAGGAACACCCGGGAACAGGTCCGTCTGGCCGTCGGCCGCCGCCCTGCGAGCGATCTGCCGCCGGTCGAGTACCTGGAGTGCGCGACCCTCCCGGCGGTCCTCAGCGCCCTGGAGAGCGGCGGCATCGACGCGTGCGTGTTCGACGGCGAGGCCGTCCCGGCCGGCGGCATGGGAGTGTGCCGCCAGGTGAAGGACGAGATCTTCCGCTGCCCGCCGGTGCTGGTGCTCATCGGGCGTCCCCAGGACGCCTGGCTGGCCAGTTGGAGCCGGGCCGACGCGGCGGTGACCCACCCCGTCGACCCGGTCGCGCTCAACGACGCCCTGGCGGGGCTGCTGAGGCAGCGGCTGGCCGTCGACGCCTAGCCTCACATCTCGGGCTGCAGACGGGCCTCAGGGGCGTCGGTACGGTCGGCCACGGCCGGGTCGGCGCCCTTGCGCGCTCCCGTCGCACTGCCCTTGCGCCACTCGCTCCAGGACAGGTTCCAGTCGCCGAAGCCGTTGCCGAAGGCGGGCATGTCCTCGCCGAGGCTGTGGACGACCGAGACGACGTCGCCGACCCGCACGTTGTCGAAGAACCAGTGGGCGTTGGCGGTGCTCATGCCGACGCAGCCGTGGCTGACGTTGGCGATTCCCTGCGAGCCCACCGACCAGGGCGCGGCGTGCACGTACTCCCCGCTCCAGGTGACACGGGTGGCCCACTGCACGGGCAGGTCGTAGGAGTCGGAACTGCCCGAGGCGATGCCGACGGTCTCGCTGCGCATCCGTACGTTGGCCTCCTGACCCAGCACCACCTTGATGCCGTTGCGGGTCGAGAACCCGGGCTTGCCGGTGGTCACCGGGATGGTGCGGACGAGCTTGCCGTTGCGCTTGAAGGTCATGGTGTGCGTGGCCGCGTCGGTGACGGCCTCGACGCGGTCGCCGGTGCGCAGCGTCAGCGGCTTGACGTCGCCTCCGTAGAGCGAGCCCTTGATGTGCACCTTGTCCAGGGTGCTGCGGACGTCGATACGGGCGTGTGCGGGCCAGTAGGTCTTGGGGCGGTAGTGCAGGGTCTTGTCGTCGACCCAGTACCAGGCGCCCTCGTCGGCCGCCGGTGAGGCGTTGACGTGCAGGTTGCGCTCGACCACGCTCCGGCCGAGGGTGTCCTTCACGGCGGCGCTGAGTTCGGCGGTGATGGGCTGGCCGACGCCGTAGGTGCCGCTCTCCGGGCCGAAGGTGACCTTCAGGTGGCGCTTGGTACCCGTGGTGTCGACGGAGAGCGTCTTGCGGCCCTGGCGGCCCTTTCCGTCCTCGGTGGTCACCTTGACGACGTAGTGCGCCGCCGCGGAGAGCTTGGAGGTGCTGCGCCAGCGCTTGCCGTCCCCGGACAGCTTGCCGCTCACGTACCGCCCCGAACCGTCGGAGGCCGTCACGTCGGTGATGCGGTGGCCTTCACCCTTGACGGTGATTTCCAGCGGCTTCTTGGGGTCGGCCTTCTTCGACCCGGCGGCTCCTCCGGTCCACACGACCTGGCCGGCGGCGTCGTAGGGGGCTTTGGCGAGGGGATCGCCGCCGCCCGAACAGGAGGCCAGCGGCGCGGAGAGTGTCACTGCAGCGATCGCGGTCGCCATGCGGCGCGGAGAAAAGTGACCCATGGTCACCACGCTAAGCAGAGACGATCTCGGGCGCCCGTCGAGCGCGTGCGAACGGGCGATGGCCCGGACCCCCTGCCGGGGGTCCGGGCCATCGCCGTGCGGTGCGTGGGCGCCGGGCGCTCACTGGGTGCGGTTCTCACCCCGGTAGTACTCGAAGACCCAGCCCCACAGGCCGACGATGATGAACGGCGAGGCGAAGTAGATCAGCCACCAGCCGAAGATGATGCCCAGGAAGGCCATGGCACCACCGAAGGCCAGCAGGAGCGGCTGCCAGCTGTGCGGGCTGAAGAAGCCCAGTTCGCCGGAGTCGTCCGCGACGTCCGCGTCCTCGCGGTCCTGCGCACCGGTGTCGGCACGCCGGGCGGTGAAGGCCAGGTAGAAACCGACCATCACGGCGAGGCCGAAGGAGAGGAAGAGCGCCGTGGTGCCGACCGGCTCCTTGGACCACAGGCCGTAGACGACGGCCATGCCCAGGAAGAAGACGGACAGCCACAGGAACAGCTTGCCCTGGAACTTCACTTGCCGCTCTCCTTCTCGTCGCCGCCGGAGACGGCCGGAGCCGCGCCGACGTTCTCCAGCTGGTCCAGAGCGGCCATCTCCGGGTGGTGGAGGTCGAAGGCCGGGGATTCGGACCGGATGCGCGGCAGCGTGAGGAAGTTGTGCCGCGGCGGCGGGCAGGAGGTCGCCCATTCCAGCGAGCGGCCGTAACCCCACGGGTCGTCGACCTCGACCGGCTTGCCGTACTTCGCCGTCTTCCACACGTTGTAGACGAACGGCAGCATCGACAGGCCCAGCAGGAAGGAGCTGATGGTCGAGATGGTGTTCAGCGTGGTGAAGCCGTCGGCGTTCAGGTAGTCCGCGTACCGGCGGGGCATGCCCTCGGCACCCAGCCAGTGCTGGACGAGGAAGGTGCCGTGGAAGCCGATGAACAGCGTCCAGAAGGTGATCTTGCCCAAGCGCTCGTCGAGCATCTTGCCGGTGAACTTCGGCCACCAGAAGTGGAAGCCGGAGAACATCGCGAAGACGACGGTTCCGAAGACGACGTAGTGGAAGTGCGCCACCACGAAGTACGAGTCGGAGACGTGGAAGTCCAGCGGGGGCGAGGCCAGGATGACGCCGGTCAGACCACCGAAGGTGAAGGTGATCAGGAAGCCGATCGCCCAGAGCATCGGTGTCTCGAAGCTCAGTGAGCCCTTCCACATGGTGCCGATCCAGTTGAAGAACTTCACACCGGTCGGTACCGCGATCAGGAAGGTCATGAAGGAGAAGAACGGCAGCAGCACACCACCGGTGACGTACATGTGGTGGGCCCACACCGTCGCCGAGAGGCCGGCGATGGAGATCGTCGCCGCGATGAGGCTGACGTAGCCGAACATCGGCTTCCGGGAGAAGACCGGGATGACCTCACTGATGATGCCGAAGAACGGCAAGGCGATGATGTACACCTCTGGGTGCCCGAAGAACCAGAACAGGTGTTGCCAGAGCAATGCGCCGCCGTTGGCGGCGTCGAACACATGCGCCCCGAACTTGCGGTCGGCCTCCAGGGCCAGCAGCGCGGCGGCCAGCACCGGGAAGGCGAAGAGCACCAGCACACCGGTGAGCAGCACGTTCCAGGTGAAGATCGGCATGCGGAACATCGTCATGCCGGGGGCGCGCATGCAGATGATCGTGGTGATGAAGTTGACCGAGCCGAGGATCGTACCGAAGCCGGAGAACGCCAGACCCATGATCCACAGGTCGCTGCCGATGCCCGGCGAGCGGACCGCGTCGGTCAGCGGGGAGTAGGCGAACCAGCCGAAGTCGGCCGCGCCGTTCGGGGTGAGGAAGCCGGCGACGGCGATCAGCGAGCCGAACAGGTAGAGCCAGTAGGCGAACATGTTCAGCCGCGGGAACGCGACGTCGGGCGCGCCGATCTGCAGCGGCATGATCCAGTTCGCGAACCCGGCGAAGAGCGGGGTCGCGAACATCAGCAGCATCACGGTGCCGTGCATCGTGAAGAGCTGGTTGAACTGCTCGTTGGACACCACCTGGGTGCCCGGGCGGGCGAGTTCGGCGCGCATGACGAGCGCCATCACGCCGCCGATGAGGAAGAAGAAGAACGACGTCGCCAGGTAGAGCGTGCCGATCGTCTTGTGGTCCGTGGTGGTCAGCCACTTGACGATGGCGTTGCCGGGCTGCTTCGTGCGGACCGGCAGCTCGTCCGCGTACGCGTCGTCGTGCGCGGCGGCCGCACCGTGGGGTTCGTTGAGAATGCTCACTGGGTCTTGGTCTCCGCGTTCTTGGCGTTGCCGGTGGTGGCAATGCCTGCCGGGACGTAACCGGTCTGGCCCTTCTTCGCCAGGTCCTTCAGGTGCTGCTTGTAGGCCTCCGGGGAGACGACCTTGACGTTGAAGAGCATCCGGGAGTGGTCCACGCCGCACAGCTCGGCGCACTTGCCCACGAAGGTGCCCTCCTTGGTGGGGGTCACCTGGAAGACGTTGGTGTGGCCGGGGATGACGTCCATCTTCATCAGGAAGGGGACCACCCAGAAGGAGTGGATGACGTCACGCGAGGTGAGGACGAACCGGACCGACTCGCCCTTGGGGAGCCACAGGGTCGGGCCCGGGTTGCCGGTGTCCTGGTTCCTGGAGGCGGGCGTCCCGAAGTCGTAGACGCCGTCGGCGCCCGCGGGCGCGTTCAGCTTCTTCGCGGAGATCGAGGAGAGCTCCGCGGGCACCGTGCCGGCCTTCGGCGTCGACGGGTCGCCGTCCACGTCCTCGACGTAGTTGAAGGCCCAGCTCCACTGGAAGCCGACCACGTTGACCACGTGGTCGGGGCGCGCCGAGGTCTCCAGCAGCTTGGACTCGTCCCGGGCGGTGAAGTAGAAGAGCACCGAGATGATGACCAGCGGGACCGTGGTGAAGAGCGCCTCGATCGGCATGTTGTAGCGGACCTGCGGCGGGATCTCCACCTTGGTGCGGCTGCGCCGGTGGAAGATGATGCTCCAGAGGATCAGTCCCCAGACGAGCACGCCGACCGCCAGCGCGGCGGCCCAGGAGCCCTGCCAGAGGGACAGGATCCGGGGTGCCTGCTCCGTGACGGGGCTGGGCATGCCGAGGCGGGGGAAGTCCTCGTATGTGCAACCTGTGGCGGTCGCAAGGACCAGGCCCGCGGCCAGCGCCTGCGGCAGAATCCGCCGCATCGGGCGCCGCGACGAGCGGTCGGAGCCGTAGGGACTCACGTAGCGCCTTCCCGAGAGTCTCGCCCACGCGTCCGGATGCCCGGCCTGTGCTGGTCGGTCGCCCTGGCGCGGGCAGTGGTGTGGATGTTTATGCGGACCAAACCCTACTGGACTCGATTTTGGGGCGCGCGGGGAGGGGGGCCAACGCGCCGGGGCGGCCCCCGAAGGGGTGTCGGGCACCGCCGCGCACCTGCGGAGGGCCCCGGTTCGGGGGCTTTTGACTGGTCCCCAGGAGCTCGGTGGGACGCCGGGGCGTAGCGTGCAGCACGTGCCCTACTTCGACGCCGCGTCCGCCGCACCACTACATCCCGTCGCCCGGCAGGCCCTCCTCGCCGCGCTCGACGAGGGATGGGCCGACCCCTCCCGGCTCTACCGCGAGGGACGCCGCGCCCGGCTGCTCCTGGACGCCGCCCGGGAGGCCGCGGCCGAGGCCGTCGGCTGCCGTCCGGACGAACTCGTTTTCACTCCTTCGGGTACGCGTTCCGTGCACGCGGGGGTGGCCGGGGCGCTCGCCGGCCGGCGCCGGGTCGGCCGGCACGTGGTCGTCTCGGCCGTCGAACACTCCTCGGTGCTGCACGCGGTGGAGGACGCCGACGTCACGGAGGTGGCCACCGACCGCACCGGCCTGGTCGACGCCGGCGCCTTCGGCGCGGCGCTGCGCGAGGACACCGCGCTGGCCTGCCTGCAGTCCGCCAACCACGAGGTCGGCACGGTGCAGCCGGTCGACGCGGCCGCCGAGCTGTGTCGGGCCGCCGGGGTGCCGCTGCTCGTCGACGCCGCCCAGTCACTGGGATGGGGGGCCGTGACGGGCGGCTGGTCGCTGCTGACGGCGAGCGCCCACAAATGGGGCGGGCCGTCCGGGGTGGGCCTGCTGGCGGTCCGCAAGGGCACCCGCTTCGCCGCCCAGGGGCCCACGGACGAAAGGGAGTCGGGGCGCGCGCCCGGCTTCGAGGACCTCCCCGCGATCGTCGCCGCCGCGGCCTCCCTGCGGGCGGTGCGCGCCGAGGCCACCGCGGAGGCGGCACGGCTGTCCGCCCTGGTCGACCGCATCCGCACCGCGGTGCCCGAACTCGTCCCGGACGTCGAGGTGGTGGGCCACCCCGAGCTGAGGCTGCCGAACGTGGTGACCTTCTCCTGCCTCTACGTGGACGGCGAGGCGCTGCTCCACGAACTGGACCGGGAGGGCTTCTCCGTCTCCTCCGGGTCGTCGTGCACGTCCAGCACGCTGACGCCCAGCCATGTGCTGAAGGCGATGGGCGTGCTGTCCGAGGGGAACGTGCGGGTCTCGCTGCCGGCGGGCACGGAGGCGGGCGACGTGGACCGCTTCCTGGAGGTGCTGCCGGGAGTGGTGCGTGGAGTGCGGGAACGGCTCGGCGCGCCGGCGTCCGGGCCCGCGGCGGGGGCCGGGCGGACGGCCGGGGCGCAGGGCGAGGGCGAGGGCGAGCCGGACCTCGTCGTGGACTCGCTCGGCAAGCGGTGTCCGATTCCGGTCATCGAGCTGGCGAAGGTCATCGGGGACGTGCCGATCGGCGGCGTCGTGTCGGTGCTCTCGGACGACGAGGCCGCCCGGCTCGACATCCCGGCGTGGTGCGACATGCGCGAGCAGGAGTACCTCGGGGCGCACGCCGCGCCCCGGGGCACCGCGTACTGGGTGCGCCGCGTCTCCTGACGCCGCCGGGCCGTGGCGCGCCGGGCGTGCCCCGGGGGGCGCAGGCGTACGCGAGCAACCGGCCCGGGCAGCAGGACGGCGGCACCGCGCCTGTGCGGTGCCGCCGTCGTGCCGCCCGGGGGCGCGGGTCAGTGCAGGTGGGCGCGGACCTCCTGGGCGGCGTCGTCGCCGTAGGCCTTGGTGAAGCGGTCCATGAAGTGGGCCCGGCGCAGCTGGTACTCCTGGGTGCCGAGGGTCTCGATGACCAGCGTCGCCAGCATGCAGCCGACCTGCGCCGCCCGCTCGGGGCCGACGCCCCAGGCGAGGCCGGAGAGGAAGCCGGCGCGGAAGGCGTCGCCGACGCCGGTGGGGTCGACCTTGGCGTCCTCCTCCGGGCAGCCCACGACGATCGGCTCCTCGCCGGCCCGCTCGATGCGGACGCCGTGCGAGCCCAGCGTGGTGACGCGGGTGCCGACCCGGCCGAGGATCTCCTCCTCCGTCCAGCCGGTCTTGGACTCGATCAGGCCCTTCTCGTACTCGTTGGAGAAGAGGTAGGCCGCGCCGTCCAGCAGTATCCGGATCTCGTCGCCGTTCATGCGGGCGATCTGCTGCGAGAAGTCCGCCGCCCACGGGATGCCGCGCGATCGGCACTCCTCGGTGTGGCGGAGCATCGCCTCGGGGTCGTCGGCGCCGATGAGCACCAGGTCGAGGCCGCCGACGCGGGCGGCGACCGAGTGCAGCTCGATGAGGCGGGCCTCGCTCATGGCACCGGTGTAGAAGGAGCCGATCTGGTTGTGGTCGGCGTCCGTGGTGCAGACGAAGCGTGCGGTGTGCAGCACCTCGGAGATGCGGACGGAGGCCGTGTCGACGCCGTGCCGGTCGAGCCAGGCGCGGTACTCGTCGAAGTCGGCGCCGGCGGCCCCGACGAGGACGGGCCTGACACCCAGCTGGCCCATCCCGAAGCAGATGTTCGCACCGACGCCACCGCGGCGTACGTCGAGCGTGTCGACCAGGAAGGAGAGGGAGACCGTGTGCAGCTGGTCGGCGACGAGCTGGTCGGCGAATCGGCCGGGGAAGGTCATCAGGTGGTCGGTGGCGATGGAGCCGGTGACTGCGATACGCACGGCTGGGACGCTCCTGCGGAGGCGGACGGCGGACGGTACCTGTCCACGCTACCGGCTGGACCGGTGGGCGCCGACATGGCGAAACTACCTGATAGTAGGCCTTTCTCCCGTGACCCCACGTGCCTATGGTCGTGTCTATGACCACTCCTCTTCCCATCGCACCGCTCGACGACCCCGAGTCGCTCGCCGAGCTGATCGGTGACTGCCGCAAGATGGCCGAGCACTGGGAGGTCCCCGCGGAGAGGGAGTCCGCGCGGGTCAGCCCGGCGAGTCTGCACGGGATCACGGTGCCGGCCGCGTCGTCGCACGTCGTCGAGGGCATGGCCGACTTCGCCGACTGATCGGAACCGCGAGGCGCTCCGGCCCGTCCAAGTGGCGTCCCCCGGTCGAAGGACCGGGACGTCATCAGTTGTACGCAGCTGAGCGGAGCCCAGGGAGCCATCGTGGAGAGCGAGCAGACGCGACCGCGCCGCCGGCACAGGTCACCGTGGGTGACGTCGACGGTCGCCGTCGCCGTGCTGGCCGCCGGAGGCGGCGGCGCCTACTGGGCCTCGTCCGACGCAGGGGGCATTGCCCCGCGCGCCTCGGGCGGCAGCGGGGACGCTACGCCGGAACCGCTGGAACTCGACGGCGCCACCGGCGGCACCGGCGCCGAACTCACCGTCCGCGGCGATCTGCCCGACGGCCCGTCGTCCGCGGCGGTGCAGCGCCCGGGCAGCGTGTCGCGTGCCGCGGTGGAGCGGCTGGCACGGGCCCTGGGAGTGCCCGGCACGGTGAAGTCCGACCACGGCGCCTGGAAGGCCGGAGGCACGCCGGACGGCGGCGGCCCGGTGCTCCGGGTGAACAGGGACGCCCCGGGCACCTGGGCGTACTCGTACTACGGCGGCAAGCCCCGCACGAGCCGCGCGCCGGCCCAGGACGACCTCGCGGTGCCGGCGGCGGAGGCACTGCGCAGGGCGGCGCCGGTCTTCGCGGCGCTGGGGCTGAAGGGCGCACGGACGGACGCGAGCGAGGTCTCGGGCGTGCTGCGCACGGTCACCGCGGACCCGCGGGTGGCGGGGCTGCCGACGCACGGCTGGCGCTCGGCCCTGCAGGTCGCCTCCGACGGGCTGCTGGTCACTGGGCACGGCATGATGGCGCCGCTGACCAGGGGCGACACCTATCCGGTGGGGTCGGCGAAGGAGGCGCTGAAGCTGCTGGAGCGCCCCGGGACGGGCGGTGACCTGGGGATCGGCGACTGCCCCACCGTGGTGCCGAAGCCGTCCCGGGCGCCCGGCGAGGACCCGACGCTGCCGCAGGTGCTGCCCTGCGTGCCGGGCGCGCACCGGCAGATGGAGGTGCGGAAGGCCGAGTTCGGCCTGTCGGCGCAGTTCGTGGCCGGGCGGCAGACGCTGGTGCCGTCCTGGCTCTTCGAGGTGGTGCAGGAGGGCGTGACGCGCCCCTCGGTGCTCGCCCAGCCCGCGGTGGACCCGGCGTACCTGCGGGACGCGA
Source organism: Streptomyces sp. PA03-3a (assembly GCF_033792735.1). Lineage (NCBI taxonomy): Bacteria > Bacillati > Actinomycetota > Actinomycetes > Kitasatosporales > Streptomycetaceae > Streptomyces > Streptomyces sp. PA03-3a. The sequence goes on along the minus strand of NZ_JARAVM010000031.1, from coordinate 22,592 downwards.
AGGCCTCCCCCGCGCCCTCGGGGACGGCGGCGCCGGCCGCCTCCACGGCGAAGGTCGAGTCGTACCGCGCCGAGGGCACGGAGCTGACACTGCGCTTCTGGGGCGGGGTCTGCAGTGACTACACCGCCTCGGCCGACGAGTCCGGCGCGGTGGTGAAGGTGAAGGTCACGGTGGTGCAGAAGGATCCAGGCAAGGCCTGCATCATGATCGCCGAGCGGTTCTCCCGCACGGTGCGGCTCGACACACCGCTGGGCGACCGCAGGGTCGTCGACCTGTCCGACGGCAGCACGGTGCCCCGTAAGTAGCCCGCACACGCGCCCGGCGGCCGCCGCCAAGAGCGTCAGGACATGCCGAAGGCGGCGGGCACCTGGGGTGCCCGCCGCCTTCGTGCGGCGCTCAGTGGAACGAGTCGCCGCAGGCGCAGGAGCCGGTGGCGTTCGGGTTGTCGATCGTGAAGCCCTGCTTCTCGATCGTGTCGACGAAGTCGATGGAGGCGCCGCCGAGGTACGGGGCGCTCATGCGGTCGGTGACCACCTTGACGCCGCCGAAGTCCTTCACGACGTCGCCGTCGAGCGAACGCTCGTCGAAGAACAGCTGGTAGCGCAGGCCGGAGCAACCGCCCGGCTGGACGGCGACGCGCAGCGCGAGGTCGTCGCGGCCCTCCTGCTCGAGCAGGTTCTTGACCTTCGAGGCCGCCGCGTCGGACAGGAGGATGCCCTCGCTCTGGCTGGTCTCGTCCTGAACCGTCATCTGATCCACTCCCGGGTTGTACGGATGCTGCCACAACGGTGAACCGGTGGCCGCCCGGATTCATTCCTCCGGGTCCGATGGGTCTTCGCGTCATCCATGCTCGCACACCGGGCCCTCGCGGGTAATGCGTCACATTGACACGAGGGCCATCGTCATTCTGACGCGAACGGGTTATGATAGATAGCGTCAAACAGACGAAAAGGTTTGCGTCGCAGTTCCGCAGAGAAAGGGCTCCGGGCCCGTGACCACCACATCCGAACCGCTGGACGTCCAGCCGACCCCGCTCGCCCTGCTCCTCCTGGGGCGCGAGTCCGACCCACGCAGCGAGCGCGGCGTCGACTGTCCCGGCGACCTGCCCGCCCCCTCGGACCCGGATCTCGTGGAGCGCGCCCGCGCCGCGAAGGCCAAGCTCGGCGAGAAGGTCTTCGTCCTGGGCCACCACTACCAGCGCGACGAGGTCATCCAGTTCGCCGACGTCACCGGTGACTCCTTCAAGCTGGCCCGTGACGCCGCCGCCCGCCCCGAGGCCGAGTACATCGTCTTCTGCGGTGTGCACTTCATGGCCGAGTCCGCGGACATCCTGACCTCCGACGCCCAGCAGGTCGTCCTCCCCGACCTGGCGGCCGGCTGCTCCATGGCCGACATGGCCACCGCCGAGCAGGTCGCCGAGTGCTGGGACGTGCTCACCGAGGCGGGCGTCGCCGGCGTCACCGTGCCCGTCTCCTACATGAACTCCTCCGCCGACATCAAAGCCTTCACGGGCCGGCACGGCGGCACCATCTGCACCTCCAGCAACGCCAAGCGCGCCCTGGAGTGGGCGTTCGAGCAGGGCGAGAAGGTGCTGTTCCTGCCCGACCAGCACCTCGGCCGCAACACCGCGGTCCGGGAGATGGGCTTCTCCCTGGAGGACTGCATCGTCTACAACCCGCACAAGCCGAACGGCGGGGTCACCGCCGAGCAGCTGCGCGACGCGAAGATGATCCTGTGGCGCGGCCACTGCTCGGTGCACGGCCGCTTCTCGCTGGAGTCGGTGGAGGACGTGCGGGCCCGCATCCCCGGCGTCAACGTCCTGGTGCACCCCGAGTGCAAGCACGAGGTCGTCAGCGCGGCCGACCACGTCGGTTCGACCGAGTACATCATCAAGGCCCTGGAGGCGGCCCCGGCCGGCTCGTCCTGGGCGATCGGCACCGAGCTCAACCTGGTGCGCAGGCTCGCCAAGGCGCACCCGGACAAGCAGATCGTCTTCCTCGACAAGACCGTGTGCTTCTGCTCGACGATGAACCGGATCGACCTGCCGCACCTGGTGTGGGCGCTGGAGTCGCTGGCCGACGGCAAGGTCGTCAACCGCATCCAGGTCGACCGGGAGACCGAGCACTTCGCCAAGCTGGCGCTGGAGCGGATGCTCGCCCTGCCGTAGGGGCAGGATGGGCGCATGATCCTGCGCCCGTTGCACGACACCGACGAGGACGCCGCGGCGATCGCGCTGGTGGCCGCCGCCGCGTTCGGCGCCTCGCGCGCGCTGCGCGGCGGCGGCCCGCCCGAGGAGACACCCCCGGAGCGGGCCGCTCTGCTGCGGCGGCGCAACCGGTACCTGGCGCGCACCGATCCCGGTGGCTGCTGGCTGGCCGTCGACGAGACCTCCGGCATGCCGCTGGGCGTGTCGATGTCGACGCGCCGCGAGGGGACATGGGGGCTCTCCCTGTTCGCCGTCCTGCCCTCCGCGCAGCGGCAGGGGGTCGGCCGCGAACTGCTCGCCGCCGCCCTCGCGTACGGGCGCGGCTGCCTGCGCGGCATCATCTGCAGCTCCGCCGACCCCCGGGCGGCGGCGACCTACCGGCGGGCGGGCTTCGCGCTGCACCCGGCGATGCGCCTGGAGGGCGCGGTCCGCAAGGGCGACCTGCCGGCCCCGGACGGCGCGGTGCACGAGGGCTCGGCCAAGCACCGCGACCTGATGGACTCCGTGGACCGCCGCACCCGGGGCGGCGCGCACGGCCCCGACCACGACCAACTGCTCACCGAGTGCCCCCTGTTGGTCGTGGACGACCTCGCCGGCAGCGGCTACTGCTACGTCGACGTGGACGGCCGCATACGGCTGCTGGCCGCGACCTCGCGCCGGCTGGCGTCCCGGCTGCTCACCGCCGCGCTGCTGAGCCTGCCCGAGGGCACCACGGCACGGGTGCCCAACCTGACGGCGGAACAGCAGTGGGCGGTGGACGTAGGGTTGACGGCCGGGCTGGAGCTCGGCACATCCGGATGGGTCTGCCTGCGAGGGATGCGTCCGCCCGAGCCGTACATCCCCTCGGGATTCTTCCTGTAGACGGGGCGGGGCCCGGGGCGTTCACGAACGCCCCGGGCCCCGCCGCCGATCCACGCCGGGTCTCAGACCCCGGCCAGCTCCGGCTCCTTGCGCGTCTCCCCGTCGCCCGGGCCGCCGGCCCTGGACGCCCGCTTCAGCGCCTTGCGCTTGGCGCGGCGTTCCTTGCGGATCTCGACCATCGTGTAGAGGGTCGGGACGAGCAGCAGGGTCAGCAGCGTCGAGGTGAGCAGACCGCCGATGACGACCACGGCCAGCGGCTGGGCGATGAAGCCGCCCTCGCCCGTCACCCCGAGAGCCATCGGGAGCAGGGCGAAGATGGTCGCCAGCGCGGTCATCAGGATCGGCCGCAGACGGTGCCGGCCACCCTCGATGACGGCCTCCACCACGCCGTACCCCTGGGCGCGGTACTGGTTGATGAGGTCCATCAGCACGATCGCGTTGGTCACGACGATGCCGATGAGCATCAGCATGCCGATCAGCGCCGGAACGCCCATCGGGGTGCCGGTGACCAGCAGCAGGCCGATCGCGCCGGTCGCGGCGAACGGGATCGACACCAGCAGCACCATCGGCTGGATCAGGCTGCGGAAGGTGCCGACCAGCAGCATGAAGACGATGGCGATCGCGGCGAGCATCGCGAGCCCGAGCGCCAGGAAGGCGTCGTCCTGGTCGGAGGAGACACCGCCGATCTCGGCCGTGGCGCCCTTGGGCAGCTTCAGCGACTTGATCTTCGCCTGCAGCGCCGCGCTCACCGCGCCGGTGTTGTCACCGGTCGGCTTGGCCGTGATCGTCGCGGCGCGGGCCCCGTCGATCCGGGTCTTCTGCACCGGGCCGGGGGCCTCGACGACCTCGGCGACCTTGGCGAGCTTCACCGGTCCCGCGGGGGTGGCGATGGTGAGGGCCTTGAGCTCGGCGACCGTGCCGGCCTTCTGCTCCGAGAGCACCCGCACGTCGCGCTCGGTGTCGTCCAGCACCGCGGTGCCGACGGTCGTACCGCGCACGGCCTGGGTGACGGCGGCGCCGATGGTGGCGTCGTTCAGGCCGTAGCGGGCGGCCTCGGCCTGCTTGGCGTGGACCTCGATGCGCGGCACGCTCTGCGCGAGGTCGCTGGTGACGTCGGTGACGTCGTCCAGTCCGGCGACGGCGTCGCGGACCTGGGCGCTGGCCTTGGCCAGGGTGCCGGCGTCCGCGGCCTTGACCACGACCGACAGGTTCTGGCTGCCGAAGCCGCCGCCGGCGGAGACCGAGGTCGTGCCGGCGCCGTCGAGGGTCTTCAGGCCGGCGCGGATCTCGTCGAGGGCGCCGGCGCTGTCGTCGGCGTCCTTCAGCTTCACCTGGAAGCTGGCCTGGTTGGCGCCGGTGCCGCCGCCGAATGCCGCCAGGAAGCCGGAGGAACCGACGGTGACCTGGTAGTCCTGGACCTGGTCGATGCCCTCCAGGAGCTTCTCGACCTTGCGGGCCGCCGCGTCGGAGGCCGCGAGGCTGGTGCCCGGCGGGAGTTCCTGCTTGACGGTCAGGGTGTCCTGGTCGCCCTGGTCGAAGAAGTTGGTCTTGAGCATCGGGGCGAGGCCGAAGGTGCCCAGCAGGACCGCGACGGCGATCACGATGCTGGTGACGCGGCGCCGAGTGGCGAAGCGCAGCACCGGCACGTACAGCCGCTGCAGCAGGCTGCGGGCCTCCTGCTCCTCGGCCCTGCGCCGGATCTCGTCCGGGTCCACGGTGCCCGCGTCGGCCGGGGGCTTGAGGAACCAGAACGAGAGCACCGGGACGACCGTCAGCGACACCAGCAGCGAGGCGAGCAGCGCCGCGGCCACGGTCAGCGAGAACGAGCCGAACAGGGCGCCCACCATGCCGCCGACCAGGCCGATCGGCACGAAGACGGCGACGGTGGTGAGGGTGGAGGCGGTGACCGCGCCGGCCACCTCGCGCACCGCGGCGACGATCGCGGACTGCTTCTCCTCACCGTAGGCGAGGTGCCGCTTGATGTTCTCCAGCACCACGATCGAGTCGTCGACGACCCGGCCGATGGCGATGGTCAGCGCGCCCAGGGTGAGCATGTTGAGCGACAGACCGCGGGTCCACAGCACGATCAGGGTGAGCACCACGGAGAGCGGGATGGAGACCGCGGTCACCAGGGTCGAGCGCAGCGACGCCAGGAAGACCAGGATGATCACGACCGCGAAGAGCAGGCCGAGCAGGCCCTCGGTGGTCAGTCCGTCGATGGACTTGGAGACGGCCGGGCCCTGGTCGCTGACGACGGTGAGTTCGGCGCCCTTGCCGAGGTCGCGCTCGAGGTCGGCCAGCTTGTCCTTGACGGCCGAGGAGATCGCGACGGCGCTGCCGTCCCGGTCCATGGTGACGGCGACACCAAGGCTGGGCTCGCCGTCGGTGCGGGTGATGGAGTCGGCGGCGTCGGGGCGCTCCGCGACGGTGGCGACGTCCCCGAGGCGGACGGGCTTGGGGGACGCGGGGATCCGCAGGTCCTCGATCTCCCGCACCGAGGCGTACTCGCCGCCGACCTGGACGGTGCGGCTCTTGCCGCTGTCGTCGAAGGAGCCGGCCGGGACGGCGTGGCCGCCGGCCTGCAGCGCCTGCACGAGGGCGGCGCCGCCGAGCTTGCGGGCGGCGAGCTCGCCGTCGTCGGGGGTGACGGTGACGATCCGGTCCTGGACGCCGGTGACGGTCACCTGGCCGACGCCGTCGATGTCCTGCAGCACCGGGACGACCGAGCGGTCGAGCGCGTCGGCCAGTGCCTGCTGGTCCATGCCGCTGGAGGTGGCGGCGAGGACGACGGTCGGGATGTCGTCCGTCGAGCCGGCCACGACCTGCGGGTCGGCGTCCTCCGGCAGCCGCGAGGAGACGCGGTTCACGGCCTGCTGGACGTTGGCCACCAGCTTGTCGCTGTCGATGCCGTAGTCGAACCGGGCCATGATCACGGCAGCGCCCTCGCTGGCCGTGGACGTGATGCCGGTGATGCCGTCGACGCCCTTGACGCCGTTTTCGATCGGCTCGACGACCTGCTTCTCGACGACGTCGGGGGACGCGCCCGGGTAGGCCGTGATCACCGACACCATGGGCAGGTCGATGGAGGGCAGCAGCTGCTGCTTGAGGGACGGTATCGCGATGGCGCCGAAGCCGATGGCGACCACCGCCATCAGCGCGACCAGGCTGCGCTGGGCGAGGCTGAATCGGGACAGCCAGGACATCGTGGTGCGGTCTCTTCTCTGTGCTCAGAGTGCTCGGATGGTCTCGGGTTGCGGACTTTTGTCAGCCCACGCCACTTTCTCCTGCCGCGGAGGGTGGTTTCCTCAGCCCGAGGTCGTGATTGCCCGCGGGGGCGTACTGCGGATGCGGTACGCGCCGGTCGTACTCAGCGCGGGGCGGCCCGCACCAGACCCGACTCGTACGCGGCGACGACCAGCTGCGCGCGGTCGCGGGCGCCGAGTTTGGCCATGGTGCGGTTGACGTGCGTCTTGACGGTGAGGGGGCTCACCCCGAGCCGTTCGGCGATCTCGTCGTTCGGCAGCCCCATCGCCACCTCGACCAGCACCTCGCGCTCGCGGGCGGTCAGGGCGTCCAGGTCGGGGGCCGCCGGTCCGCCCTCCGAGGGCAGCGGGCGCTGCCCTCCGCTCTGTGCCAGGAACTGGGCGATCAGGCTCTTCGTCGCCGAGGGCGACAGCAGCGCGTCGCCCGCGGCGACGGTGCGGATCGCGGAAAGCAGCTCGTCCGGCTCCGCGCCCTTGCCGAGGAATCCGGCGGCGCCGGCGCGGATCGCCTGGGCGACGTACTCGTCGGCCTCGAAGGTCGTCAGGACGAGGACCGCCACATGGGTCAGGTCCTCGGCCGCGGTGATCTCGCGGGTGGCGGCCAGGCCGTCCGTGCCCGGCATGCGGATGTCCATCAGGACGACGTCCGCGCCGGTGCCGCGGGCCAGGGCGACGGCCTCGGCGCCGTCCGAGGCCTCCCCGACGACCTCCATGTCGGGCTCGGACTCCACGAGCACGCGGAACGCGCCCCGCAGCAGCGCCTGGTCGTCCGCGAGCAGCACCCTGATCATGCGGGGATTCTCCCATCCCCCGCCGGGCCGGCCGGCCGGGCGGGGGCCGTGAGCGGCAGGCGGGCGTGGACGCGGAAGCCGCCCTGGGTGCGCGGGCCGGCCTCGCAGGTGCCGCCGAGGGCCGCGGCGCGCTCGCGCATGCCGATCAGGCCGTGCCCGCCGCCCGCGGTACCCGGGGCCTGCGGGCTGCCGCCGCGGTCGACCACGGTGACCTCCAGTTCCGCGGCGCCGCGCGCGATGCGGATCTCGGCACGGGCGCCCGGCCCGGCGTGCTTGTGGACGTTGGTGAGCGACTCCTGGATGACCCGGTAGGCGGTGAGGTCCACGCTCGCGGGAAGCGTGCCGGGGTCCTCCTCGACGACCTCCACCGGCAGCCCGGCCCGGCGGAAGCCGTCGACGAGCTGGTCCAGCACGCCGAGGCCGGGCGCCGGTTCCATGGGGGCGGCGGGATCCCCGGACTGCCGCAGCAGGCCGACGGTCGCACGGAGCTCGTCGAGCGCGGAACGGCTCGCCTCGCGGACGTGCGCGAGGGCCTGCTTCGCCTGGTCGGGGCGGCTGTCCATGATGTGGGCGGCGACGCCCGCCTGCACGTTGACCAGGGCGATGTGGTGGGCGACCACGTCGTGCAGCTCCCGGGCGATCCGCATCCGCTCCTCGGCGACGCGGCGCTTGGCCTCCTCCTCCCGGGTGCGCTCGGCCCGCTCGGCGCGCTCCTCGACGGCGGCGACGTACGCACGGCGGTTGCGGGTGGCCTCACCGGCGGCGGCGGCCATGCCGCTCCACGCGAACAGGGCGATGTTCTCGGCGGAGTACCAGGGCCGGGCCCCGAAGAGCATGGCGATCGCGGGCAGCAGGAGGCAGGTCGCCAGGCCCAGCCGGAAGGTGGTGGTGCGGTCGGTGTGCGTGGAGGCGGAGAAGAGCGCGACGACCACGGTGGCGGCCACCGGCGCGCGGCCCTCCCCGGTCGCGGTGAGCAGGTACACCACGGTGACCGCGCCGGTGAAGGCGAGGACGCCCAGCGGACTGCGCCGGCGCAGCAGCAGCGCGGCGGAGCCGACGACGGCCAGCAGGATGTCCGGGGCCGAGGCGTCGTACCGCTCGGTGTGCGGCCCGATGAACATGTTGCCGAGGATCACCGCGAGGACGGCCAGCGCCAGCCCGGCGTCGAGGGCGATGGGGTGGGCCTGCGGCCACAGCCTGGCCCGGTCCCTCATGGATCGATGGTGCACGCTCATCAACGGTACGGGTCCCCCACGGACGGCCGTGCCCCGGCCCGGTGCGGTACCGGGCCGGGGCACGTCGGCGAGTGCGCTGGTCTGCGAGGTGTCAGCCGGGGATGAGGCCTTCGTCCCCGAGCAGTTCCCGGACCTCCTCCAAGGTGGCGTCCGAGGCCGGCAGGATCAGCTGGGACGGCTCCAGGGAGTCGTCCGGCAGCGGTGTGCCGAGCCGCCGGACGGCGTCGAGGAGCGCGGTGAGCGTGCGCCGGAACCCGGCCTCGTCACCGCTCTCCATCTCCGCCAGGAGCTCGTCGTCGAGCTTGTCGAGTTCGGCGAGGTGGCTCTCGTCCACCGTCACCTGGCCCTCGCCCATGATCCGTACGATCACGACGCCCTCCTCCGGGGTGTCTACTGCTTGTCGAACCGGGGCTGGTCCTGGGGCTGCGACTGGGTCTGTCCCTGCTGCTGCCCGCCCTCGATGGCCTGCTGCGGGGAGCCGCCGGCCAGCTCGGCCTTCATGCGCTGCAGCTCCAGCTCGACGTCGCTGCCGCCGGAGAGGCGGTCGAGCTCGGCCTGGATGTCGTCCTTGGCGATCCCGGTCGGGTCGTCGAGGGCGCCGGAGGCCAGCAGCTCGTCCAGGGCGCCGGCCCGGGCGCGCAGCTGCTCGGTCTTGTCCTCGGCCCGCTGGATCGCCAGGCCGACGTCGCCCATCTCCTCGGAGATGCCGGAGAAGGCCTCGCCGATCTGGGTCTGGGCCTTGGCCGCGCTGTAGGTGGCCTTGATGGTCTCCTTCTTGGTGCGGAAGGCGTCCACCTTGGCCTGCAGCCGCTGGGCGGCGAGGGTGAGCTTCTCCTCCTCGCCCTGCAGCGTCTGGTGCTGCGTCTCCAGGTCGGTGACCTGCTGCTGGAGGGCGGCACGGCGCGACAGAGCCTCGCGGGCCAGGTCCTCCCGGCCCAGGGCGAGCGCCTTGCGGCCCTGGTCCTCGTACTTCGCGGACTGCTGCTGCAGCTGATTCAGCTGCAGCTCCAGGCGCTTGCGCGAGGTGGCGACGTCCGCGACACCGCGGCGCACCTTCTGCAGCAGCTCCAGCTGTTTCTGGTACGAGTAGTCGAGCGTCTCGCGCGGATCCTCGGCCCGGTCAAGGGCCTTGTTGGCCTTCGCGCGGAAGATCATCCCCATCCGCTTCATGACACCGCTCATGGGCCTCGCGCGCCCCCTTCATTCAGCTCGCCAGCACACCTCTACAGACCCCACAGTACGGGCCCTGGTTCCATTACCCCACTGTTCTGTTGCGGATGCGCTCATCCTTAGGAACGATCACAGTTCGATGACCTCAGGCCCAGGGAGTAGGTGAGGGGCTGGGGGTCTCGTCGGCGAGCACGTAACCTTGGAGTCGTGTTCCGACGTCGTTCCCAAACCGAGCAGACCGTGTCCACCACTGTGGTGGAGGACCGGCAGCCCCGCGACCCGCAGGCTCCCAAGGGCCGCCCCACCCCCAAACGCAGCGATGCCCAGACGCAGCGTCGCAAGGCGGTGACCGCACCCACCGACCGCAAGGCCGCCACCAAGCAGGCCCGTGAGGCCAGGCGCGCCGACCTCGCCAAGCAGCGCGAAGCGCTGATGAACGGCGACGAGCGCTACCTGCCCGCCCGTGACAAGGGCCCGGTGCGCAAGTTCGCCCGCGACTACGTGGACTCGCGCTTCCGTGTGGCGGAGTTCTTCCTGCCGCTGGCCGTGGTCATCCTCGTGCTCAGCATGCTCAGGAACCCGGCTCTGCAGAACATCTCCCTGCTGCTGTGGCTCGTGGTGATCGTGCTGATCGTCGTCGACTCGGCCGTCAGCGGCCTGCTGCTCCGCCGCGAGCTGGCGAAGCGCTTCCCGGACAAGCCCACCAAGGGCGCCGTGGCCTACGCCCTCATGCGGACCCTCCAGATGCGCCGACTGCGCCTGCCGAAGCCGCAGGTCAAGCGCGGCACCAAGCTCTGAGCGGGAACGGCGGGTTCGCCGCCGCCGCGGGCCCGTGGCTGGAGCGGCTGGGCGGACTCCGGAACACCGTGCGCCAGGAGCTCGTCGCGCGCCAGCTCGACGAGCAGATCACCGCGCGCTTCCCCGTGGGGCGCCGGCTCAGGATCCTCGACGTCGGCCCCGGCCAGGGCACCCAGGCGCTGCGGCTGGCCCGCGCGGGTCACCTGGTCACCGGCCTGGAGGCGGACGCCGAGATGGCGGCCGTCCTGCGCGAGGCGGTGGCCGCCGAGCCCGAGGGCATACGCGAGCGGATCACCCTCGTCGAGGGCGACGGCCGGGAGACCGGCCGCCACTTCGGGCCCGGCAGCTTCGACGTGGTGCTCTGCCACGGCGTGCTGATGTACGTGCCCGAGCCGGACGCCATGGTCGCCGCGCTCGCCCGCGTGCTGGCCCCCGGCGGGCTGCTGTCGCTGCTGGTGCGCAACGCCGACGCCCTGGCGATGCGGCCCGCGCTGCAGGGCGACTGGGCCGACGCGCTGGCGGCCTTCGGCGGCGACACGTACACCAACCGGCTGGGGCTGCCCGCCCGCGCCGACCGGCGGGCGGACCTGACGACGACGCTCAGCGCCATCGGCGCGCCGCTGCACGCCTGGTACGGGGTGCGGGTCTTCACCGACACGGCGCCGGACGAGGCCGTGGAGGTGCCGGAGGAGCTGCTGACCGCCGAGGAGCTGGCCGGGCGCACCGATCCCTACCGGGGAGTCGCGGCACTGCTGCATCTGTGCGGCGTACGGAGCTGATCGGGGCGGGATACCCGGGACGGAGCGCCGCGAACGCGACACTTCGGTCATGCGCGATTCCAAGCCGAACCGATGGCGGCCGCCGGCGGCACTGCGGACGGCGGCCCTGCTGCTGGCCGTCGCGTGCTGCGGGAGCCTGGCCGCCGGATGCACGGAGGACTCCCCCTCACCCGGCGCGGCGTCCTCCGCGCCCGCGCCCGTCTCCGCCTCCGAGCTGGCCGGCGCCCGCGATCTGGAGCGCTCCTACCAGCAGGTGGTCAAGGCGGTGCTGCCGTCCGTCGTCCAGATCAACACGTCCGAGGGACTGGGCTCCGGCATCGTCTACGACACCAAGGGCCACATCGTCACCAACGCCCATGTCGTCGGCAGCGCCGACACCTTCGAGGTCACCCTCGCCAACAGCGACACCCTCCACAAGGGCCGGCTCGTGGCCGCCTATCCCGAGCAGGACCTCGCCGTCATCGAGCTGGAGGACCCGCCGGACGGGCTGCGCGCGGCGGCCTTCGGGCGGTCCCGCGACGTCCAGGTCGGGCAGATCGTGCTCGCCATGGGCAGCCCGCTCGGCCTGAACAGCAGCGTCACGCAGGGCATCGTCTCGGCCGTAGGCCGTACGGTCAGCGAGACCGGGGCCGAGGGCGGCACCGGCGCCACCCTGGCCGACATGGTGCAGACCTCGGCGCCCATCAACCCGGGCAACAGCGGCGGCGCGCTGGTCAACCTCTCCGGCCAGGTCATCGGCATCCCGACGCTCGCGGCGCTCAACCCCACCATGGGCGACTCCTCCGCGCCGGGCATCGGCTTCGCCATCCCGGCGGCGACCGTCACCCGCATCGCGGACCAGATCATCGAGCACGGCAGGGTCGTCGACTCCGGCCGCGCGGCGCTGGGCATCGCCGGGCGCACCGTGCTCGACGAGAACTTCCAGCCCGCCGGGGTGGGCGTCGTCGAGGTCACCAGGGGCGGGGCGGCCGAGAAGGCCGGCATCAGGCCGGGGGACGTCATCACCGGGGTCGGGGACGACGACATCACCACGCTGCAGTCGCTGTCCGAGGCCCTGGTGCAGCACGCGCCCGGCGACACCGTGGACGTCACCTTCCAGCGCGGCGGCACCCAGAAGACCGTCAAGGTCACGCTGGGGCAGCTCCAGTAGTGCCGGGTGCCCGGCAGGGGGCCGGGGTCGTGGGACGTCCCACGACCCCGCCCCGGCGGCCGGCTTTCCCGGCCGCCGCGGCACGGCGGCTACTCGTCGGCGTGCAGGCTCATCGGGCCGTAGATCTTCGTGCTGTCCTCGAAGAGGTGGACCTGGTCGGCGCCGCCCTGGAGGAGGTCCTTCCAGACCTCGCCGATCCATGACTCGGCGTCACCTTGCGTGGTGAACTCCTCGGGCTCGACCGCGGGGGTGACCTCCGTGCCGTCGGTCTTCTCGAAACGCCACGTCCACGCCATGTCCGTCTCCTCGTCCCTGGGGGTGCCTGCCCGGCAGCGTAGCGTGCGCGGACGCGAGAGGATCTGCACGTGGAACTGACTCTCCTCGGCACCGGGGGCCCCGACGGCCTGCCCCTCCCCGGCTGCCCGTGCGCCGCGTGCGAGACGGCGGTGGGCGACGACGCGCGGGCGGCGACCTCGCTGCTCGTGGACGGGGTGCTGCTGCTCGACCTGACGCCCGGTCTCGCTTTCGCGGCGGCGCGTTCCGGTCACTCGCTCGCCGGGGTGCGCCAGGTGCTGCTGTCGCACCCGCACGACGGGCCGGCCGTGGAGATCCCGGCGGGGCTGCCCGCGCCGGGCCGGGTGGCGCCCGGGCAGGAGATCGCGCTGCCGACCGGCCACCGGGCGCGGGCGGTCCCGGTCGACGCGCCCGGCTCCGGGTACGAGGTGACGGGACCCGGGGGCGAGCGGCTGCTGTACCTGCCGCCCGAGTGCGCGCCCGCGGGGCTGCCGGAGGCCGTGGAGCCGTACCGGGCGGTGCTGCTGGACGCGGTGGGCCGGCCGGACGCGCTGGCGCGGCTGCGCGCGGCCGGCGCGGTCGGGAGCACCACCGACGTGGTCGCCGTCCACCTGGACCACCGCGTCCACCCGGGGCCGGAACTGCGGCGCCGGCTGGCCGCGCTCGGCGCACGCGCGGTGCCGGACGGCACGACGCTGACGGTCGGCGACATCCACGACGTACCCGATGTGCCGCGGCGCACGCTCGTGCTGGGCGGCGCGCGGTCGGGCAAGTCGGTGGAGGCGGAGCGCAGGCTGTCGGCCTTCCCCGACGTGGTGTATGTGGCCACCGGCGGGATCCGGGGCGGCGACCCGGAGTGGGCGGAGCGGGTGGCGCTGCACCGGGAGCGGCGCCCGCAGTCCTGGCGGACGGTGGAGACCTGCGACCTGCTGCCGCTGCTGGCCGAGGCGGACGGGCCGGCGCTGCTGATCGACTGCCTGTCGCTGTGGCTGACGCACGCCATGGACGAGCTCGGCGCGTGGGACGACGGCGCGTGGGCGGGGGGCGCCGAGCGCGAACTGCGGCGCCGTGTCGGGGAACTGACCGCGGCCTGGCGCGCGACCCGCCGTACGGTCGTGGCGGTCAGCAACGAGGTCGGCTCCGGGGTCGTCCCGGCCACGGCCAGCGGGCGCAGGTTCCGGGACGAGCTGGGACGGCTGAACGTCGCGCTGGCCGACGAGTCAGAGCACGTGGTGCTGGTGGTCGCGGGACAGGCACTGCCGCTGCGGGGCTGACCTCGGCGCGCGGCCCCTCGGACCGGTAGTGTTCGACCCCGTGAGCGGCCTGAACCTTGATGACTTCGCGACCCTGGTGGAGCGTCCGGACGCCGGTGTGCGCCGTGACGCCCGCGATCGCTGGCAGCGGCTGGTGCGTCCGGCGAGCGCGCTGGGCGGGCTGGCCGAGCTCGCCGACTGGCTTTCGGCGGCCCAGGGCGTGGCGACCGTACGCCCGATCGAGCACCCCAAGGCGGTGCTCTTCGCCGCGGACCACGGGGTGGCGGCGCTGAAGGTGTCGGCCCGCACCGAGGGCACCGCGGTGGAGCTGGTGCGACGGGTCCTGGACGGGGCCTCGCCGGTCAATGTGCTGGCCCGTCAGTACGGCGCGGGGGTCCGGGTGGTGGACGTGGGCGTGGACGCCCCGGCCGAGGACCTGCCCGCCGACGTGACGGCGCACCGGGTGCGGCGCGGTTCCGGCCGGATCGACGTGGAGGACGCGCTGACGGCCGAGGAGGCCGAGGCGGCGTTCCGGGCGGGTATGGCGGTCGCGGACGAGGAGGCGGACTCCGGCACGGACCTGGTGCTCCTCGGCGACCTGAGCGTCGGCGGCACCACGGTGGCCGGGGTGCTGGTCGCGGCGTTGTGCGGTACGGACGCCTCGGTGGTGACCGGCCGCGGTTCGGGCATCGACGACATCGCCTGGATGCGCAAGTGCGCGGCGATCCGCGACGCGTTGCGCCGGGCCCGGCCCGTGCTGGGCGACCAGCTGGAGCTGCTGGCGGCGGTCGGCGGCGCGGACGTGGCGGCGATCACCGGTTTCCTGCTGCAGGCCTCGGTGCGGAAGCTGCCGGTGGTGCTGGACGGCGTGGTGTCGGCGGCGTGCGCGCTGGTCGCGCAGCGCATCGCCTTCCGTGCGCCGGACTGGTGGCTGGCCGGGCAGGCCAGCGGTGAGCCCGGTCAGGTCAAGGCGCTGGACCGGCTGTCCATCGAGCCGCTGCTGGACCAGAAGGTGACGGCGGGTGAGGGCACCGGCGCGCTGCTGGCGCTGCCTCTGCTGAAGGCGGCGGCCGCCCTGTCGGCGGAGCTGCCGGAACGTTTCTGACGCATCACTAAACGTGCCGTTCCCATAGGATCCGGACTTATGGGAACGGCCGTCTCGGTCCGGCGTGAGCGCTGCGCGGTGTTCACCGTCGGGTATCTGCGCGTGGTCGGTGTGGTCGACCTGCTGGGTGCGGTGTGGGTGTCCCTCGACAACGACATCCGGCGGCACGACGTCGACGAGTACTTCACGCCGTACCTGCTGACCGCCGGGTACACCCCCGCCTTCCTCGCGCTCTTCCTGGCGGTCACGATGCGCCGCAGGAAGCGCGCGGCCTGGCTGCTCAACCTCGTCCTCGCCGGGCTCTACCTGCTGTTCCTGGCCGCTGCGACGGCCGTGCCCGAGGTCCGCGGCCACCCGCAGAACTGGGTGTCGCTGGGGATCACCGCCGCCTTCTGCGCCGCGCTGCTCGCCGGGCGCCGCGCGTTCCGCGCCAAGGGCGACCCCGCCAACCCCCGGCTGGCCGCCGCGGTCGCCGTCGGCGGTGTCGCGGCCGGCGGGCTGCTCGCCGCCGGGCTGGTCACCGTCACCGACACCGGGCACGGCTCCACCTTCGGCGAGCGGTACGCGTACGCCATGCTCCGTGTGGTCTCGCTGGCGAACGCCGCGGACTCCTTCCCCGGGCTCTCGGCCCCGGGGTGGGTCGACGTCGTCATCAACGCCCTGAGCGCGGTGCTGTTCCTGCTGGTGCTGTACGCGGCGTTCCGCTCGCCGCGCGGCCGCGAACTGCTGGGCCCGCAGGACGAGATGCGGCTGCGCGCCCTGCTGGACCGGCACGGCGAGCGGGACTCGCTCGGCTACTTCGCGCTGCGCCGCGACAAGAGCGTGGTCTGGTCGCCCTCGGGCAAGTCGGCGATCGCCTACCGCGTCGTCGGCGGGGTGTCCCTCGCCTCCGGCGACCCGATCGGCGACCCGGAGGCCTGGCCCGGGGCGATCGGGGCCTGGCTCGCCGAGGCCCGCGAGCACGCCTGGGTCCCGGCGGTGGTGGGGGCCGGAGAGGAGGGCGGCACGGTGTACGCCCGGCACGGGCTGGACGCCCTGGAACTCGGCGACGAGGCGGTCGTGGAGGTCGCCGACTTCACCCTGGAGGGCCGCGCGATGCGCACCGTGCGGCAGGCGCACCACCGGATCGGGCGCGCCGGGTACACCGTCCGCGTACGGCGGCACGAGGACGTCCCGGAGCGGGAGATGGCGGCCCTGGTGGAGCGCGCGGACCGCTGGCGCTACGGGCAGACCGAGCGGGGCTTCTCCATGGCGCTGGGACGTCTCGGCGACCCGGCGGACGGCCGCTGCGTCATGGTGGAGTGCGCGGACGAGGGGGGCGAGCCGCGGGCGCTGCTCAGCTTCGTGCCGTGGGGGCGGCACGGGCTGTCGCTGGACCTGATGCGCCGCGACCGGGACTCCGACAACGGGCTGGTGGAGTTCATGGTGATCGAACTGATCCGGCGCGCGGAGGAGTTCGGCGTCGAGCGGCTCTCGCTCAACTTCGCCGTGTTCCGGTCGGTCTTCGAGCGCGGGGCGAGACTGGGCGCCGGACCGGTGCTGCGGATGTGGCGGGCGCTGCTGACCTTCTTCTCCCGGTGGTGGCAGATCGAGTCGCTGTACCGCGCCAACGCCAAGTACCGGCCCGTCTGGGAACCGCGTTTCCTGCTCTTCGAGAAGGGCGGCGAACTCCCGCGCATCGGCCTGGCGAGCGCTCGCGCCGAGGGGTTCCTCGCCGCGCCCAGGATGCCCTCGGCCCGGCGGTGAGCGGGCCCGGGCGCGAGCGTGCGGGGTGGTCGCGGGGCTGTCCGGCCGCCGTCCCGCTCAGCGTTCGGTGAAGCCGCCGAGCCAGTCCTGGAGCCGCCTCAGCGGTCCCGCCCAGCGTGCGTCGTGGCGGGCGGCCCGGGCCTCGGCCCGCTGGGCCGCCCGGGGCCTGCGGGAGTAGAGCCGCTCGGCCCACAGCGAGTCGGGGCGCGCCAGCCGGAGCGCGGCGAACAGCGCGACGAAGGGCACGAAGACGCCGAGGACGGCGGAGCGCAGCTTGCCCTTGACGAGGGCGAGGAGGACGAACAGGAAGTTGACGGCGATGGTGAGGATCACCGAGACGCGGCTCTGCTGCTCGTCCGGGGTCACCGAGTCGACGCCGAAGGGGACCAGGCCGAGGAGCATCATCAGGACGACGGAGAAGGTGACGACGACGGCCTCCACGCTCTTGCGGCCGCGATCGCTCCAGTACACGTCGTCGAGGTAGAGCACGAGCGCGAACTCGTCGAGCACCAGGCCCGCTCCGGCGCCGAACAGGACCGCGGACAGGCCGGCGCCGAAGCCCTGTGAGGAACTGGCGACGCCCCCGAAGCCGCCGATCGTCATGAGGATGATCCCGGGCACCACGTGGTGGATGTGGGTGCCGCCGGAGGAGATGTTGCGGAAGGGGCCCCTGCCGGCCCGGATGAGACGGGTGATCATCCGCGTGACCAGGAAGGTCAGCACGAACGCGCCCAGCGCGAGGAGCAGCGGCAGCTTTCCCGGCTCGATGATGTTGCGGTACCACCAGTCGCTCATGCCGATTGCTCCAGATTCGCCCCGTATGCGGCACTATACGGTTCCACCCCGGCGGTTACCCTGCACGCCATGACCGCCGGCCCCGCCCCCGACCCCGCGCCCGACCCCGCGCCCCTTGCCGCTTCCCCGGCCGCGACCGCGGCCGAGGGACTGCGCTTCGCCTTCGGCACGCTGACGGTGCTGCGGGTCCACGTCGGCCGCTGGGACCGCCCGGCGGCCCGCGCCGGGATGCTCTGGGCGCCGCCGGTCGGGCTGGTCGTGGGGCTGTGCGCGGCGGCGGCCGGCGGACTGCTGCTGCTCCTCGGCTCGGGGCCGCTGCCCGCCGCGGTCGCGAGCGCCGCCGTTCCGGCCGCACTGACGCGCGGGCTGCACCTGGACGGGCTGGCCGACACCGCGGACGGACTGGGCAGCGGAAAGCCCGCCGAGGACGCGCTGCGCATCATGAAGCAGTCCGACATCGGGCCCTTCGGGGTGCTCACCCTGGTCCTCGTCCTGCTGGCGCAGGTCGCCGTGCTCGCCGAGCTGTACGGCGAGTCCTGGACCCGGGGCGCGGTGGCCGCCGCCCTGGCGGGGCTCACCTCGCGCGCCGCGATGACGCTGGCCTGCCGCGACGGTGTGCCGCCGGCCCGGCCCGGGGGGCTCGGCGCGGCCGTGGCGGGCGTCGTCCCCGTCCGTACCGCCTGGGCGCTCGCCGCGCTGACGGTGGTGGTCTGCGCGGCCTGCGGGACCGCCTTCGGCGCGCCGGACGCGGTGCGCTGCGCGGCGGCCGCGGTGCTGGCGCTGGCCGCGGCGGAACTGCTGCTCCGGCGGTGCCGCCGACGTCTGGGCGGCGTCACCGGTGACGTCTTCGGCGCGTTGTGCGAGACCGCGGCGACGACCTCGCTGCTGGTGCTGACCCTGGGCTGAGCGCCGCGCGACGACCGCGCCGCGGCGTCGGCGGATGCCCCAACTCCCGCCGGGCGAAGGGGTGTCGGGCACCCTCGGGGGGTGCCGCGCGGACGCGCCCCCCTAGGGAAAACCCGCGCCTTCGCGGTCATGGGCGCAGGTCGTGGTCGCAAGTGACAGGAGTGAGCGTAAGGTCGGTCCTGCACCCCGTTCCGTGCCGCGAAGGACGCCCGGCATCGGGACACGAGGGGAGCCGGACGGAGTCCGGCGTCAAGTATTGGACCCCCGAAGGAACAGGATCCGCATCACCGTGACTGCACTGACTCTCAGCACCTCCTCCGCGGCAGCGCTGCGCGCTGACGCCGTCGTCGTCGGCGTGACCAAGGGCGCCAAGGGCCCCGAGGTCGCCGCCGGGGCGGAGGCGGTGGACCAGGCCTTCGCCGGGCGGCTCGCCGCGACGCTCGAGACGCTGGGCGCCTCGGGCGCTGAGGGTGAGGTGACCAAGCTCCCCGCTCCGGACGGCCTGAAGTCCCCGGTCGTGCTGGCGGTCGGGCTCGGCGAGGCCCCCGCCGACGGCGCCGCGTACAACACCGAGGCGCTGCGCAAGGCCGCCGGTGCCGCCGCCCGCGCACTGTCCGGGTCGAAGAAGGCCGCCTACGCGCTCCCGGTGCAGAACGCGGACGCCGCGCAGGCCGTCGCCGAGGGCGCGCTGCTCGGCGCCTACGTGTACACCGCCTACCAGTCCTCCAACGGCAAGGCGCCGCTCGCCGAGGTCGCCCTGCTCGGCGCGAAGCCGCGGGACAAGGCGTACAAGGCCGCCGCCGAGCGGGCCGCCGTCATCGCGGCCGAGGTCAACCGCGCGCGTGACCTGATCAACATGCCGCCGAACGACCTCCACCCGAAGTCCTTCGCCGCCCTCGCGCAGGAGGCCGCCAAGGAGCACGGCCTCAAGATCGAGGTCCTGGACGAGAAGGCCCTGGTCAAGGGCGGCTACGGCGGCATCATGGGCGTCGGGCAGGGCTCGGCGAACCCGCCCCGCCTGGTGAAGATCGCCTACACGGGCGCCAAGGGCCGGGGCGCCAAGCACCTGGCGCTGGTCGGCAAGGGCATCACCTACGACTCGGGCGGCATCTCCCTGAAGCCGGCCGGCCACAACGAGACCATGAAGTGCGACATGAGCGGCGCCGCCGCGGTGCTGTCCACCGTGGTCGCCGCCGCGCGCCTGGGCCTGCCCGTCAACGTCACCGGGTGGCTGGCGCTCGCCGAGAACATGCCCTCGGGCAGCGCCGCCCGCCCCGGCGACGTGCTGAAGATGTACAGCGGCAAGACCGTCGAGGTGCTCAACACCGACGCCGAGGGCCGTCTGGTGATGGCCGACGCCCTCACCCGCGCCTCGGAGGAGAAGCCCGACGCGATCATCGACGTGGCCACCCTGACCGGCGCCATGGTGCTGGCGCTCGGCAACCGCATCTTCGGCGTCATGGCCAACGACGACGCCTTCCGCACCGCGCTGCACGAGACCGCGACCGAGGTCGGCGAGCAGTCCTGGCCGATGCCGCTCCCGGCCGACCTGCGCAAGGCGATGGACTCCCCCACCGCCGACATCGCGAACATGGGCGAGCGCATGGGCGGCGGCCTGGCGGCCGGCCTGTTCCTGAAGGAGTTCGTCGGCGAGGGCATCACCTGGGCCCACCTGGACATCGCGGGCCCCGCCTTCAACGAGTCCGGCCCCTTCGGCTACACCCCCAAGGGCGGCACCGGCTCCGCCATCCGCACCCTGGTGCGCGTGGCCGAGAAGGCCGGCGAGGGCGAGCTGCTCTGACCGCGGTGTAAGCCTCGGCACATTCCGTACGGCCCCGGGTATGGCATCCGGGGCCGTACGCGTTCGCCAAGAGCGAGCAAAGAGTGCAACCACTCCGTATTCCGTGGGGGATACCGGCGAGTAGCACCGGCCGGGGACGTTCCGTACGTCTCAGACACCGGCCCGGTGCCTCGTCCGCCCCGAACAAGTGCGAAGATGTTGTCTCGGCACGACAGGGCCCCGTTTAACAGAAGCGGCCGAACAAAAGCCGCCGCCCGGTCACGACGGACCGGCTCCGGCGTATCCATGCATGGAGGACGTGACGTGGCGAACGACGCCAGCACCGTTTTCGACCTAGTGATCCTCGGTGGCGGTAGCGGCGGCTACGCCGCGGCCCTGCGCGCGGCGCAGCTCGGTCTGGACGTCGCCCTGATCGAGAAGGACAAGCTCGGCGGCACCTGCCTGCACCGCGGCTGCATCCCCACAAAGGCTCTGCTGCACGCCGGTGAGATCGCGGACCAGGCCCGCGAGGCCGAGCAGTTCGGTGTCAAGGCCACTTTCGAGGGCATCGACATCGCCGGGGTCCACAAGTACAAGGACGACGTGATCTCGGGCCTCTACAAGGGCCTGCAGGGCCTGGTGGCCTCCCGCAAGGTCACCTACGTGACCGGCGAGGGCCGGCTCTCCTCCCCGACCTCCGTGGACGTCAACGGCCAGCGCTACACCGGCCGGCACGTCCTGCTGGCGACCGGCTCCGTGCCGAAGTCGCTGCCCGGCCTGGCCATCGACGGCGACCGCATCATCTCCTCCGACCACGCGCTGGTCCTGGACCGCGTGCCGAAGTCGGCGATCATCCTCGGCGGCGGTGTCATCGGCGTCGAGTTCGCCTCGGCGTGGAAGTCCTTCGGCGCCGACATCACCATCGTCGAGGGCCTGCCGCACCTCGTGCCGGCCGAGGACGAGAACAGCTCCAAGCTGCTGGAGCGTGCCTTCCGCAAGCGGGGCATCAAGTTCAACCTCGGCACCTTCTTCTCCAAGGCCGAGTACACCGCCGACGGCGTCAAGGTCACCCTGGCCGACGGCAAGGAGTTCGAGGCCGAGGTCCTGCTCGTGGCCGTCGGCCGCGGCCCGGTCTCCCAGGGCCTGGGCTACGAGGAGGCCGGGGTCGCCATGGACCGCGGCTACGTCCTCGCCGACGAGTACATGCGCACCAACGTGCCCACCATCTCCGCTGTCGGTGACCTCGTCCCGACCCTGCAGCTGGCCCACGTCGGCTTCGCCGAGGGCATCCTCGTCGCGGAGCGGCTGGCCGGTCTGAAGACCGTGCCGATCGACTACGACGGCGTGCCGCGCGTCACGTACTGCCACCCCGAGGTCGCCTCCGTGGGCATCTCCGAGGCCAAGGCCAAGGAGCTGTACGGCGCGGACAAGGTCGTCACCCTGAAGTACAACCTGGCGGGCAACGGCAAGAGCAAGATCCTCAAGACCGCGGGCGAGATCAAGCTCGTCCAGGTCCGCGACGGTGCGGTGGTCGGCGTCCACATGGTCGGTGACCGCATGGGCGAGCAGGTCGGCGAGGCCCAGCTGGTCTACAACTGGGAGGCCCTGCCCGCGGAGGTCGCGCAGCTCATCCACGCGCACCCCACGCAGAGCGAGGCCCTCGGCGAGGCCCACCTCGCGCTGGCCGGCAAGCCGCTGCACTCGCACGACTGACACACGGACACGCAGAACCATCCGCACAGATCGTTAGGAGCAACCGAAACCATGGCGGTTTCCGTAACCCTGCCGGCGCTCGGCGAGAGCGTGTCCGAGGGCACCGTCACACGCTGGCTCAAGGCCGAAGGTGAGCGCGTAGAGGCCGACGAGCCGCTGCTCGAGGTGTCGACCGACAAGGTCGACACCGAGATCCCGGCGCCCGCCTCCGGCATCCTCTCCTCCATCAAGGTGGCCGAGGACGAGACGGTGGAGGTCGGCGCCGAGCTGGCCGTCATCGACGACGGCACGGGTGCCCCCGCTGCCGCCCCCGCCCCGGCCGCCGCCGAGGCGCCCGCGCCGGCTCCGGTGCAGGAGGCCCCCGCCCCCGCGCCGGCTCCCGTCGCCGAGGCTCCCGCCGCCGCCCCCGCCCCGGCCGGCGGTGCCGAGGGCACCCCGGTGCTGCTGCCGGCACTGGGCGAGTCGGTGACCGAGGGCACCGTCACCCGCTGGCTGAAGTCGGTCGGCGAGAGCGTTGACGCCGACGAGCCGCTGCTCGAGGTCTCCACCGACAAGGTCGACACCGAGATCCCGTCGCCGGTCGCCGGCACCCTGCTGGAGATCCTCGTCGGTGAGGACGAGACCGCCGAGGTCGGCGCCAAGCTCGCCGTCATCGGTGCCGCCGGTGCCGCTCCCGCCGCCGCCCCGGCCCCGGCCGCCCCCGCGCCGGCCGCCGCTCCGGCCCCGGCGGCTCCCGCAGCACCGGCC
>NZ_JARAVM010000096.1:0-745 GCF_033792735.1 Streptomyces sp. PA03-3a | reverse complement strand
CGATCCCTTCCCGGGCCGCCCGCCAGGTGGCCAGCCGCAGCAGGGCCACACTGTGCGGGGACGGCGGTTCGCCGGCTCGCCAGGCGCGGGCCGCGGTCTCCACCAAGGCCCGCACCAGCGTCGCCAGCAGCGCGGTGCCGGACGCGTCCAGGCACACGTCCGCGACCCGCACCTCGACCGTGGGGTAGGTGTACGAGAGACGGGCGTCGAAGTAGACCATGCCCGGGCCGCGCAGCGCCCCGGTGGCGATCATGGCCCGGACCTGCTCGTGGTAGCCCGCCGCTGAACCGAACGGCTCCACCGGCCCGGCCGACGGCCACCTGCCCCACACCCGGCTGCGGTAGCTCGCATAGCCGCTGTCCCGGCCCTGCCAGAACGGCGAGTTGCCACTGAGCGCCAGCAGCACCGGCAGCCAGCCGCGGATCCGGTCCAGGACCGCGACGCCCTCCTCGTCGGACTCCACCGACACATGGACATGGCAGCCGCACGTCAGCTGCTCGTCCGCGGTCAGCCCGTAACGGTCACGCAGCCACCCGTACCGCTCCCCGGTACTCAGCGACGGACTCACCGGCAACGGCGAGGTCGCCAGCGCCGCCACCACCCCCCCGGACTCCTGCGCATGCCGGGCCGCCTCCGCACGCCACCGCACGACCTCCGCCGCCACATCCTCCATCCGCTCCTGCGGGCGCGTGGCGAACTCCAACTGCTCCCTCTGCAGCTCCGCCTCGAACACCTCGCCGCACAC
>NZ_JARAVM010000030.1:0-111319 GCF_033792735.1 Streptomyces sp. PA03-3a | reverse complement strand
GCCACGACGCGGCCCGCTCGGGCCAGTCCACGAGGGCCGCGACGGTGCCGCCCGACGCGCGCCACGCCTCGGCGAAGTCCTCGGCGGCGGCCCGGGAGGCGGCGTCCCGGCTGTGGCCCAGGGCGACGGCGCGCACGCGGGGGCGGGCGTCGCCCAGCAGGCCCAGCAGCGCGGCGAGTTCGGCCCCGGTGTGCGGCGCCGGTCCCGGTAGGCCGTCGAGCACGGCCAGGCCCTCGGGCGGGACCAGCGGCGAGGCCGGTGCCGCCGCGGGTGCGTGGAGGTGGGTCATGGCGTTCCGCTCCGTCGGTGTCGCCTTCCATTGTCGGTACCGCTGGGGCAGGCAGCGGGCGCAGGGCCGGTAGCCCGCGGCGACGGCCGTCGCCTCGTCCGCGAAGAACACCCGCTCCCGCACGTACCCGCCGCGCGCTATGGCCCGCAGAGCGGCCGGGCAGTCGAGGCGGCCGTACAGCCGGCCGCGCCGGTGCCCGCCCAGCGTCCCAGGGGCCGCGCTGCGGTAGGACAGCCCGTCCGGGCCGGTCAGCACGTACGTCGTCACGAGGCGTCGTGGAAGACCAGGCCGAGGGTGTGGCGCCGGCCGGCGCGCACGGTGCTCACCCCGTGCCGCATCGGGCCGGCCGACCAGCCGCGGGCGGAGCGCACCGGCCGGTCGCGGGTGGTGAAGACCAGCGCGTGGCCCTGGGGCAGGGTGGCGGACGAGCCCCGGGTCTGCGCCCTCGGCCGCTGCTCCGTCATCAGGAACTCGCCGCCGGTGTAGTCCTCGCCGGGGACGTCGAGCCCGATGACCACCTGGAGCGGGAAGACGAGGTCCCCGTACAGGTCGCGGTGGAGCGCGTTCCAGTCGCCCGCGCCGTAGCGCAGCAGGATCGGCGTCGGGCGGGTCTGGCCGGCGGCGTGGCACGTCGCCAGCCACTCGTCGAGGCTGTCGGGCCAGGGCGCGGGCTGCCGCAGGCGGGCGGCCCAGTCGCGGGCGACCGGCAGCAGCCGCGGGTAGAACGCCGCCCGCAGGGCCCGCACGGGCTCGGGGACGGGGTACGCGAAGTAGCGGTACTGCCCCGAGCCGAAGCGGTGCCGTGCCATGTCGACGGTCGAGCGGAACCGCCCGGGCTCGTCGTAGAGCGCGGCGACCGCGCGGCACTCGGCGGGGGAGAGGACCGGACGGGCGGTCAGGGCGCTCCCGTGGGCGTCGAGTCCGGCGGCCAGCGCCGGCCAGTCCTCGGTGTCGACCCGCTCGCTCAGGGGCGTCGTGGTCGGTGCGGCGGTGGTGGTCACGGCCGTCGTCCTCATGCCGCCCCGCTCCCGGCCTCGAGGTCCAGCAGCAGGCGCTTGCGCTCCACGCCGCCCGCGTAGCCGGTGATCGCGCCCTTGGCGCCGACCACGCGGTGGCAGGGACGGACGACCAGCAGCGGGTTGCGGCCGATCGCGGTGCCGACCGCGCGCGACGAGGTCCGCGGAATGCCCATCGCCTCGGCGACGTCCGCGTAGGTGAGCGTCGTGCCGTAGCCGATGCTCTCCAGCGTCTTCCACACCTGCTGCTGAAAGGCGGTTCCCGCGCTGGTGAACTCGATGTCGAAGTGCGTCAGTTCGCCGGCGAAGTACGCCCGGAGCTGGCGGGTGATCTCGGTGAACGCGGCGTGGTCGGCACGCGCGCCGTCCGCCAGGTCCGCCGTGACGACGCCGCCCTTCTGGTCCGGCACCGACAGCGAGGTGAGCGCGGTGCCGCCCTTCGCGGTCGGTGACTCCTCGCCGACCAGCAGCAGTTCGCCCAGCGGGCAGTCGAACGTCGTGTAGACCGTCATCGGTCCTTCCCTTTCCTCACGCTTTCAGTGACATCTGTGATTCTGCGGCGGTTCCTCACCGATGTCCGGCGGGATTCGGACGTCGCGTTCCCGCGGTCTTCGGGTCAACCGGCGCTCCACAGCAGGTGCATCGCGTAGGTGCGCCAAGGCCGCCAGCTCTCGGCGTCCTCCAGCGGGACACCGGCACGCGCGGCGCCCGCGCGCACCGCGACATCGCCCTCCAGCAGCACATCGGGATCTCCCAGGGCGCGCATCCGGATGTAGCCGGCCGTCCACGGCCCGATGCCGCGCAGCGCGAGCAGGTCCTTCTCCGCGCCGTCCCGGTCCGCGCCCGGATCGAGGGCGACCTCGCCGACGGCGAGGGCGCGGGCCAGGCCGCGCAGCGTCTCCCGCCGGGCCTGCGGCATGCCGACGGCTTCCAGCGACGCCCCGGCGAGCGTGTCCGCGTCGGGGAACAGATGCGTCAGACCGTCGCTCGGCGCCGACAGCGGCTCGCCGTGGGCGGCGACCAGCGCCGCGCCGAGCCGGCGCCCGGCCGCCACGGACACCTGCTGGCCCAGCACCGCCCGCACGGCGAGCTCGTGCGGGTCCGCCGCCCCGGGCGCCCGCAGTCCGGGGATCGCGCGGGCCAACGCCCCCATCGCCGGGTCCGCGGACAGCCGTTCGGCGACCGCGTACGGATCGGCGTCCAGGTCGAACAGGCGCCGCACGCGCTGTGTCCCGGTGGTCAGGTCGCGCAGCGCGGTCAGGTGCAGCCGGCACTCGAGCCAGTCGCCGCCTCTGCCGGGCGCGGCCTCCTCGACCTCGGCGACCGCGGGCCCGTGCGGCAGCCGCAGCGTCCGCCGGTAGACCCGCCGGCCTCGGGTCCCCGTCACCTCCTCGGCACCGGGGATCGCGCGGGCCGCCAGGTAGTCGAAGACCCGCCCGGTGTCGTACGGCCCCCGGTACGACAGCCGCAGCGGCACGCCGGCGGCGGTACCGGCGGCCGTGTGCCGGGCGGGGCGTGCCTGCCGCAGCCCGGTCGGCGTGAGCGCGTACACCTCGCGGACCGTGTCGTTGAACTGCCGTACGCTCGCGAAACCGGCGGCGAAGGCGATCTCCGCGGCCTGCATGTCCGTGGTCTGCAGCAGGATCCGGGCGGTGTGGGCCCGCTGCGCGCGGGCGAGGGCGATGGGGCCCGCCCCCACTTCCGCGTTGAGCTGCCGCTGCACCTGCCGCGCGCTGTACCCGAGCCGTCCGGCCAGCCCCGCGACGCCCTCCCGGTCCACTACTCCGTCGGCGATCAGCCGCATCGCGCGGCCCACCACGTCCGCCCGCGCGTTCCACGCCGCCGAGCCCGGCACCGCGTCCGGGCGGCATCTGCGGCAGGCGCGGAAACCCGATCCCTGGGCGGCCGCCGCCGTGCGGAAGAACCGGACGTTGCGCCGTTTGGGCGTGACCGCCGGGCAACTGGGGCGGCAGTAGATTCCCGTCGTCGCCACCGCGAAGAAGAACTCGCCGTCGAAGCGGGCGTCGCGGCTGCACACCGCCTCGTACCTGCTGTCCTCGTCGGTCGTGTCGCTCGTCACCCCTCCACTGTGCGGCATCGCGGGGGCGGGTCGCTGGCGGGATTCGGACGTCGCGTTCCCGGGGCGGGCCGGCTCGCCGCCCGAGCCGTCGTGGCCTGGACCTGGAGGGGACGCCCGGCCCGGACGACGAGACCGTCCGGGCCGGGCGGAGCCGCCGGTCGCGGTCGCCGTGAGCGGCGCGTGCCGGTGGCCCGCCGGTCGCGGCGGCTGCCGTGCGACCGTGCGGGGCCGGGCTCCCTCGGTGATCCTGGGGAGGTGACAGCCGCCGGCTCCTCCCCGCGAGACCTCACCGGCCGGGAGGCCCCCGGCACGGGCCGCGCCAATTACACCGGCGCCGTCTACGGATCGCTGCTCGCCGCCTCGGTGGTGGCCGGTGCCGGTTCGGCGGGCCCGTACCCGCGCCTGGAACTGGTGCTGCTGCTGATCTGCACCGGCCTGGTGTTCTGGGCCGCCCACGTCTACGCGGGCTTCGTCGGCGACCGCCTGCGCGCCCAGGAGGTCACGTGGCGCGAGATCCGCCAGGTGTGCGTTCGGGAGTGGCCGATCGTTCAGGCCGCGCTGTTGCCGGCGGCATCGGTCGCGGTGAGTCCGCTGCTGGGGCTCGGGCCGGAGGGCGCGGCATGGCTGGCGGTCTCCATCGCCGTCGCCCAGCAGGTCGGGTGGGCCAGTGCCGCCGTCATCCGGGTGGGCGCGTCCCGGTGGGCGGTGGTGTCGGTGGGGATCGTGAACATGGCGCTGGGTCTGGTCATCGTGGCGGCGAAGGTCGCGCTCCAGCACTGAGCGGTGACACTCCGGGTGCCTGTCCCCGGCCGCTTATGTAGCGTTTTGTCACTGTTTCCTGTGGGGTCGGTGTGCCCCGAGGCGGTGAACGCGCATGACTCGCCACCAGCAGACCGGCGCCCGCAAGCCCACCGAGCTCCCCCAGGATTCCTGGCGGGTGGTGCTCCGGCGCACGGTGAAGGAGTTCTGGGCGGACCACCTGACCGACTGGGCCGCGGCGCTGACCTACTACGCCGTGCTGTCGGTCTTCCCCGCCCTCCTCGTCATGGTGTCCGTCGTCGGCCTGCTGGATGGCCCCAGCGTCAAACCCCTGATCGTGAACGCGGGCGAACTCGCGCCCGGACCGGTCCGCGACATGCTGACCGGCGTTCTCGGGCAGCTGCAGCACGGCGTCGGCCGAGGGGGTCTCGCCCTCGCGATCGGCATCGTGGTGGCCGTGTGGTCGTCCTCCGGCTACGTGGCGACTTTCATGCGGGCCGCCAACGCCCTCTACGACATCGACGAGGGCCGGCCCTTCTGGAAGACCCTGGCCGGCAGGTTCGTCATCCCCGTGGTGCTGCTGGCGGTCACGGCGCTCATCGCGATCGGCGTGGTCTTCACCGGTGCCCTCGCTCGCAGGGCGGGCCAGGTGCTGGGGGTCGGCGACGGCGCGCTCGGTGTGTGGGGCATCGTCAAATGGCCCGTGATGCTGGCGCTGTTCGGCTTCGTCCTCGCGCTGCTGTACTGGGCGGCGCCCAACGTCCGGCACGGCGGCTTCCGCTGGGTGAGCCCGGGCAGCGCCCTGGCCGTGGTCATCTGGGCCGCAGCCTCCGCGGTGTTCAGCCTCTACGTCTCCAACTTCGCCAACTACAACAGGCTCTACGGCAGTCTGGCGGCGATCATCGTCTTCCTCGTCTGGCTGTGGATCTCGAACATCGCCGTCCTCCTCGGCCTGGAGTTCAACGCCGAACTCGAACGGGCCCGGGCACGGCCGGACGGCGGCCCCGACGACGGCCCGGACGACAGGGTGCCCAAGGCCGAACTCCAGGACACCGAGCGCCTCAGCGCCGACGACGGGTGACGTCGGGACGGCGTCGCGTCCTCGCGCCGTCAGGCCGCTGCGCACGCGCCGCGCGCTCATGGCCGGGAGCCGACTCCGGTCGCCACCTCGTGGAGCCGGCTGCCGGCCCCGCCCGGCGCCAAAGGCGCGGTCGAGGTGTCGCCCGCGCCCTCGCGCAGACCCTCGAGGAACTCCTCGATCGCCCGGGTGGCGGTGTGGTGGGGCTCCCAGCCCAGTTCGCGGCGGGCCCGCGAGGTGTCCATCAGCGGCAGCCTGACCACGGCGTCGAACAGGCCGGGCGACGACGGCACCAGGTGCAGCCGCCACGCCCCGGCCAGCGCCGCCCGCACCGCGCTCCGCGGCATACGGACGACCTGCGCCCCGAGCAGCGCGGCGAGTTCCTCCGCGTCCAGCGGCGGATCGGCCGCCAGGTTGAAGGCGCCGTGCACCGGACGGTGCAGGGCCAGCCGGTAGGCCTCGGCCGCGTCGTCGGAGTGGAGCGCCTGGAAGCGCAGCCCGCGCATGTCCGGGACGACCGGCACCAGCCGGGGGCGTACGAGCCGGTTCGGCAGGAACGGCCCCGCGAACAAGCGGCGCTGCTGGGCGGCGGACTCCCGTTTGAAGACGAACCCCGGCCGCATGCGCACCACGCGGATCTGCGGGTGATCCCGCTCGAAGGTGTCGAGGCAGCGCTCGACGTACGCCTTCTCCCGGCAGTAGGCGGCTCCCGGCCAGCCGTGCGTGGGCCACGACTCGTCGACCGGGTACCGCTTGGGGCCGGGGGAGTACGCCGCCACCGACGAGGCGTGGATCAGGGCCGGAACGCCGGCCGCGGCGGCCGCCTCGAAGACGCGGATGCCGCCCAGGACGTTGGTGCGCCACGTGATCGAAGGGTCGTGGGTGGGCTGCAGCAGCCAGGCCAGATGCACGACGGCGTGCGCGCCGCGCAGGTGCTCCACCAGGCGCGTGCGGTCGTCGCCGATGTCGGCGTGCACCCATGTGGTGCGGGCGGGGCGCCAGTCCTGGGGGATCCTGCGGGCGATGCCGACGATTTCGGCCACCGCCGGGTCGTCGATGAGGGCCCGCACCAGGCTCGTCCCGACGTTTCCGGTCGCCCCTATGACGACGACGCGCAGGCCGCCGCCACCGGGCGCGAAGTCGTTCGTCACGATCCTCGCCTCCCTCGGCCACCGGGAGCGCCCGGGCACCGCCTGTGCCGGGCGGGTCGCCCGGCGCCCCGGCGGCCTCGTCCGATGTCTGTCCCGGTCTCCGGGGCGGCTACCCGGCGAGGGACGTTTCAGACCTCGGCCGCGGGGTGTCGGCCGACCGCCTCAGCCGACGGCCTTCGCCATCCGGCGCACCGCCTCCGTGAGCACCTCGGGCGTCGTCGCGAGGTTCAGCCGTGCGTGGCCGTCGCCGCCCGTGCCGAAGTCGGATCCCGTGCTGAGGGCGACTCTCCCGCGGGCGAGGAAGGCGGCGGCCGGGTCGTCGCCGAGGCCCAGCTTCCGGCAGTCCAGCCAGGCCAGGTAGGTGCCCGGGGCCGGCTGGTAGGCGATCGCAGGCAGCTGCTCGGCCAGCAGCGCGGCGAGCAGCCGGCGGTTCTCGGCGAGGTCGTCCAGCACGGCGTCCAGCCACCGTCCGCCCTCGCGCAGCGCCGCCGTGTGCGCGATGACGCCCAGATGGCTCGGTCCGTGGCCGACCTCCTCCGGCATACGCGCCAGGTCGCCCGCCGCGGCGGGCCCGGCCAGGGCGAGCGCCGCCTTCAGCCCGGCCAGGTTCCACGCCTTCGACGCGGACATCAGCGACAGGCCGCTCTCGCCTCCGGGCACGCTCAGATACGGCACGAACGCCGCCTCGGCGGTCACCAGCGGCGCGTGGATCTCGTCCACCACGACCCGCACCCCGAACGTTTCGGCCAGCGCCGCCACCGCGGACAGCTCCTCGGCGGTGTGCACCGTGCCGGTCGGGTTGTGCGGGCTGCACAGCAGGTAGGCGGCCCGGCCGCCGCCGGCCGTGGACCGGGCGAAGGCCTCCTCCAGCACCGCGAGGTCCAGCCGCAGGCCGGGGCCGAGCCGGGCCTCCACCACCCGGCGGTCCATATGCGTCACGAACTGGTAGAACGGCGGGTACACAGGGCAGTTGACGATCACCGGATCGCCGGGACCCGTGACCAGCCGCAGCATCTCGACGACGCCCAGCATCACGTCGGGGACGATCGAGGCGCGCTCCACGGCCACGCCGTCCCAGCCCCACCGCTCGCGGGCGAAGTCTGCCAGCGCCTCCGCGTACGCGGTGCCCGCCGGGTAGCCCGTGTCGCCGACCGCGATCGCCTCCGTGAGCGCGCGGGCCACGGGCGCGGCCAGCGGCACGTCCATCTCCGCCACCCACAGCGGCAGCACGTCCTCCGGATGGGTGCGCCACTTCATGCTCGTCCGACGCCGCAGCTGGTCGAGCGTGAGGTGCCGCAGCGGGTGGTCCTCGTTCGACGCTATGTCCATGACATCAACATAAGCGCGGACCTGCCGCCGGGGCAGGGGGGCGGCAGGGGGGCACGTGTTGCCGATCCGGCAAGAAGGCTTGCCCGGGGGATGCGCGGCACCGCATCGTCGGGGCAGGCCCGTACCCACGGCACAAAGGAGACGACATCCATGACCGACGGCACCCCCAGCGCCACCGGCGCCGAGCCCGCGGCGGAGTTCTGGGACGCCCGGTACGCCGGGAGCGACCGCGTCTGGAGCGGCAACCCCAACAACGTCCTGGTCCGCGAGGTCGAGGGCCTGAAGCCCGGCACGGCCCTCGACCTGGGCTGCGGTGAGGGCGCCGACGCGGTCTGGCTGGCCCGGCAGGGATGGCGGGTGACCGCTGTCGACATCTCCCGCGTCGCCCTGGAGCGGGCGGCCGGCCACGCGAAGGCGGAGGGCATCGCCGAGGGCCTCATCGACTGGCAGCGCCACGACCTGGGTGTGACGTTCCCCGAGGGCACCTACGACCTCGTCTCCGCGCAGTTCCTGCACTCGCCGAACGACATGCCCCGCGAGCGCATCCTGCGCGCCGCCGCGGCGGCCGTGGCGCCCGGCGGCATGCTGCTCGTCGTCGGGCACGCAGGGTTCCCGGCCTGGGAGACCGATCCGCACCCGGAGGTGCACTTCCCGACGCCGCAAGAGGTGCTCGAGAGCCTCGGGCTCCCGGAGGGGGAATGGGAGGTGGTGCTGACCGACGAGCACGAGCGCATCCAGAACGATCCCGACGGGCGGCCCACGACCCGCGTGGACAACACCCTGGAGATCCGCCGCCTGCCGCGGTGACACGACGTGCGGCGGGCCGTGGCGGCCACGGCCCGCCGGCGCGCGCGGGCGGGGGGTGATGGGGCGTCATCGACGTGCGCCCGCGCACCAAGATGCGGCCGGGCCTTCCCGAACAGGCATGGCACTGCCGCGCGTGGTGCGCTTTGCGGCGTCGTCGGAGTGCCTGATGAGAGGGGGAAGCCGAGGGCCTGGACCTCGACGATGTTGGCCACCTTCCGCGTACCGGAGTTGCCGCCCCTGTCATTGCCACCGAAGAGTGTTCTTCCCTGTCCAGTACGGTGCCGCCGCCGAACGCCCGGACAGATGCCGACGTTGTCCCACGTTCATCAACTGGTGGGTCGGCCCGGGGACTCCGGCGCCGCTCTACCGGCCAGGGTCTCCGCTTGGGCACCGACGGGGCCGGCGAGCCCGTACCGCACCTCGTAACGCATCTGATCCAGGCCCGAAGCCTGTCTCCACTGTCCCCAGCCGTCCTGGCGTGGAACTACCTTCGCCGTGAGGGGGCCTTCTTGGCTGTCGACCTCTTCGCTGCTGTCGTCTTCGCGGCGGACTTCCGTGCAGGTACCGTCCTCTTCGCCGCCCCCTTCCCGGCCGGTGCCGCGCTCTTCGTGGCGGCGGCCTTCTTCGCCGGCTGCGCCTTCTTGGCGGGGGTCCTCTTGGCGGCCGCCTTCTTGGCCGCGGTCGTGCGCGCCGGTGGCGTGGGAGCCCGCCGCTTGGCCTGGCGACGGCGCCGAGGGGCCTGCTCTTCTTCCTCTTCCTCCTCCGGCTCTTCTTCCTCTTCGCCCTCGGGTTCTTCTTCCTCTTCCTCTTCGCCCTCGGGTTCTTCTTCCTCTTCCTCAGGCTCCTCCTCGTCCTCCGGCGCGTACTGCTCTTCCGCCTCGTCCGGTTCCTCGTCCTCGCGCTTCTCCTTCTTGCCGCCGATGCGGGCCGTACGGTCGTGCAAGGTCCCTGCGAGATCAGTGAGCTTCCGGTCCGCGGCAGCGGCGACCGCCTTTCGGCCGGCGTCCATCAGCTCTCCCTGCACCTGCTCCTTGAGCTGGGCGACCTGAGGCAGGTCCTTGAGCTTGCGAATACCCTCGGTCACCAGCTGTTGCGGATCGAGTCCGGAGCGGCGACCGGCGAGGTAGGTAGCCATTCCGAAGGCGAGCCGCCCCTTCTTGGTACGGCCGAGGACGTAGCCGCCCGCCACCGCGGCGGCCAGAGCGAGCTTGGTCGAGTCCTTCATCACTTGTTCCCTTCGGGAGTTGGGCCCCGCGGGAGGCGCCCCGTCGCCGCGCACCTTGTGAGGTGTATATGCTGAAATAGTACGTTTCTCTGTGGGGGTGGCGCCGCGCCAGAGCCGGAGAAGTGGATGGCCCCAAGCGACAAGAGCGACCCCCGAAGGGCCCGGCGCTCCACCAGGAGCGAAGGCGCAGCACGGCGTGAGAGCGCCGAGCGGCCTCGGCGGCCCCGCAAACGTTCGGCGGCCTGGGCCATGCGATCCGCTTCCGAGCAACTCTCCGAACTCCTCGGTCGCAGGCCGGAATCCGTATCCGCGGTGAAACCGACCGAGGGCGGCTGGGAGGCGGACGTCGAGGTGCTGGAACTGGAGCGCGTGCCCCAGACGACCAGTGTGATGGCCACCTACCACGTGACGTTGGACGAGGAAGGAGACCTCGTGGCGTACGAGCGGACCCGCCGCTACACGCGGGGCCAGATCGACCGACGCTCCTGATCCGACGCAAGGCGCTGAAGGGAGGCCCCATGACCGTGGTGCCGCAGAGCGGGAGTGGTATGTCGAGGGGCGGTGGGGGCAGCCTCTACGACGTCCTGGAACTGATCCTGGACCGGGGGCTCGTCATCGACGTCTTCGTCCGCGTGTCGCTGGTGGGCATCGAGATCCTCAAGATCGATGCCCGCATCGTGGTGGCGAGCGTCGACACGTACCTCCGTTTCGCCGAAGCCTGCAACCGGCTTGACCTGGAGTCCGGGCGCAAGCAGCCGACCCAGCTCACCGATCTCGTGGGTGAGATCACCGAGGGCGGGGCCAAGGGCAAGTCGAAGGGCGCCCTGTCGGGCGCCGTCGAGGCCGTCACCGACACCCTGAAGGGCGGGAGCGACGAGGACGAGGAAGAGGACGAGTACGAGGAGGAGCCGGAAGAGGAAGAAGCGGAGTACGAGGAGGAGCCCCGGCAACCGCGGCGCAGGAGCACCGGGCGGGCTTCCCGGCGGGAGAGTGAATGAGCATGGCCGTCTACGTCTACTCCATCACCGCGAAGGACCACCCGTTGCGCCTGGACGGCCTCACGGCCGTGGGTGGATCGGGCCAGGAGTTGCGCACGGTGACGAGCGCCGAACTCTCCGCGGTCGTGAGCGAGGCTCCCGGGGATCTGCGTCCCCGGCGCAGGGACGTACTCGCCCATCAGGAGGTGCAGGAACGGCTGATGGCCGACGGCGCCGTGCTGCCGCTGCGCTTCGGCTTCACGGCACCCGACGATGAGGCCGTGAAGGCCGTGCTGGAGGACCGGGCGGCGGAGTACCGGGAGCAGTTGAAGAACCTGCAGGGCTGCGCCGAGTACCACCTGAAGGTCGCGTGGGACGAGGACTCCCTGCTGCGCCGGATCCTGGAGGAGAACGACGAAATACGCGGGCTGAACGAGGAGATACGCGGCGGAGCCGCCTCCCCCGACATGCCGCTGATGCTGGGCGAGTTGATCGCCAACGAGGTGCAGACGCGCCAGCAGGCACTCGGGGCGGGCATCGTCGAGGCGCTGCGACCCTTCGCCCGGGACGACGTGGCCACCGCGTCGGCCGGACAGGACTTCCTGAGCGTCTCCTTCCTGGTGGACGACAGCAAGGAGGAGATGTTCCTGGCCACCCAGCTGAGCCTTGCCAACCAGGTGGGCGAGGAGTGCGACTTCCGGCTGCTCGGACCGCTGCCCCCGTACAGCTTCGTGTGAGAGGGAGTGACCCCATGGGGCTGTTCACCCAGATCGTCACCCTCCCCCTGGCACCGGTGCGCGGGGTGGGCTGGGTCGTAGAACGCGTGCTGGAGGCCGCCGAGCAGGAGTACTACGACCCCGAGCCCGTCGAGCGCGAACTCGCCGCCCTGGAGAAGGAACTCCTCGCCGGACGGATCGACGAGGAGACCTTCGAGGCCCGCGAGGAGGAACTGCTCGACCGCCTCGACGAGATCGCGGCGTTCCGGCGCGGCGAGCCCGCGCCCTGAGACGAGGTGACGCTGTGACGGATTCCCCGGCCGGCCGGCTCGGTTCGTACCCCACGAGGGCCGCTCCCCAGCAGTCCCCCTACGGGCAGGGTTCGTCGGCCAATCTGGCGGACATCCTGGAGCGCGTCCTGGACAAGGGCATCGTCATCGCGGGCGACATCCAGATCAACCTGCTCGACATCGAACTGCTCACCATCAAGCTGCGGCTCCTGGTGGCCTCCGTCGACAAGGCCAAGGAGATGGGCATCGACTGGTGGGAGCACGACCCCTCCCTGTCCTCGCGCGCCCACGGGGAGAGTTCGCTCGCGGAGGAGAACCGGCGGCTGCGCGAGGAGATCGAGGCGCTGAAGGAGAGGCGGGAGCTGACGGACACGCCACGCGGCAGCGTGGCCTCCCGCCACCGCACCCGGTCCTCCTCGGCGACGCCCCGCCGCCGCGGCGGCGGAACCGGGACGGGCGACGATGGATGACCGGGTCAGCTACGCGTACGCCGTACTGCGCGGCGACGGCGTGCCGGACGGCGCCCTGGAGGCGCTGACGGGCGTCGCCCGGGCCCCCGTACGGCTCGTGACGTCCGGTCCGCTGGCCGCCGCCGTCAGCCCGGTGCCCGCCGCGGACTTCGACGAGGACGCCCTCCGCCGGCACCTGGAGGACCTGGACTGGCTGGAGGCCGTCGCGCGCGCCCACCACACCGTCATCGAGGCGCTTTCGGCGCACACCACCGTGCTGCCGCTGCGGCTGGCCACGGTCTATCTGGACGACGAACGCGTGCGCCAGGTGCTGCGGGAGGACGACGCGGCGTTCACGGAGGTCCTGGAGCGGCTCGCCGGGCACCTCGAATGGGGCGTCAAGATCTATGTGGACGCCCCGGCGACGGCCGCCGAACCCACCGGCGCCGCCGAGGGCCTCAGCCCCGGCCGGGCCTACCTGCGTGCCCGCAGTGCCCAGCGGCACACCCGCGACCAGGCCTACCGCGCGGCGGAGGAGGCCGCCGCACGCGTCGAGGCGATCGGCCGCGAACTGGCCGCCGCCCACGCCCGGCACCGCGCACAGCAGGGCCGACTCGCCGACGGCACGGGGGAGAACGTCCTCAACGACGCCTTCCTCGTCGCGCACGGACAGGCCGAGGCGTTCCGCAGCCGCGCCCAGGCCGCCGGCGAGGGACTGCCCGGGGTGCGCGTCGACGTCACCGGCCCGTGGGCCCCGTACTCCTTCGCCGCACTCCCCGGCCGCGCCCGGTCCGAGGAGGACCCGGCGGACGCGGCGCCATGACCGCGGCCGACCGGGCCCCCGAACCCCTGGCCGAACGTCAGGTGGCCCTCGTCGACCTGCTCGACCGCCTCCTCAGCGGCGGAGTCGTCCTCACCGGCGACGTGGTGCTCTCCATCGCCGACATCGACCTCGTCCGGATCTCCTTGCGCGCGCTGATCGTCTCCGTCAGCGAGAGCAATCCCGCGCCCTGGGGCCCGGGGCCGGGCCCATGACGCCCCCGGCCTCCTCCCCGGGCGGCGACCACCCCCCGGACCGCCTCGGCGAGGTCGCCGACGCCGCCGCCCGCGCCTTCCGGCTTCTTCCCGCCGTCCCCCGCGACACCGCGTCCCCCCGCCCCGCGCGCCGGATCAGCACCGACCCCGACACGGTCGAACGCGATCTGATGAGGCTCGTCCTGACCCTCGTCGAACTCCTCCGCCAGCTCATGGAGCGGCAGGCCCTCCACCGTGTCGACGCGGGCGACCTCACCGAAGAGGAGGAGGAACGCCTCGGCGCCACCCTGATGATCCTCCACGACCGCATGGCGGGACTGTGCGCCGAGCACGGCCTGTCCATGTCCGACCTGAACCTCGACCTCGGCCCCCTGGGCACGCTGCTCCCGCCCGAGTGACCGCGCGGGGAAGGCCTCAGGGCGTGGGGATGCCGCCCGGGCGCGAGGGACGGCCGAAGCGGACCGGGACGCCGGGGGAGTACAGGACGCTGACCGGCGGGCCCACGGGGGCGGGGAGGCCGGCGGCCGTGATCAGGTTCTCGTCGCAGTCGAGGAGCTCGGCGCGGTGAAGGGGCCAGCGGGGGTGCGAGTTCGGAAGGTAGACCTGCCGCTCGAAGAACGTGTTGTGCAGGCCCCAGCGCGCGGTGAGGAAGTGGTCGAGCTCGCTGGGTTCCGCGACGGGTTCGCCCACGCGCACCGCTATCCGGGAGTGCGCCCCGCGGGGGCCCGGCCATCTGCGGGTGCTGGTGTACGTGAGCGTGTCGCCGTGGTGGCGGATCGCCATCCGCGACCACAGGTACGGCAGACGGAACGCGGCGCGCGCCACCGCCACGGGTATCAGCCGGGACGCGTCGAGCGAGCGGAAGACGACCCCGCGCCGCCCGTGGGCGTCCACGGAGTACAGCCGGACGTTCGTCTCGGGGAAGGTGCCCAGGTAGGGAACGCCGGGGAGACGGAACCAGCCCACGCGGTGCATGCGGAAGGCGACGAGGCCGACGTAGGTGACGCCGTCGAGGGTGTCGGGGACGGTACCGG
This sequence comes from Streptomyces sp. PA03-3a, assembly GCF_033792735.1. Taxonomy (NCBI): domain Bacteria; kingdom Bacillati; phylum Actinomycetota; class Actinomycetes; order Kitasatosporales; family Streptomycetaceae; genus Streptomyces; species Streptomyces sp. PA03-3a. Next base: position 97,084 of record NZ_JARAVM010000030.1, on the reverse strand, counting down.
CCGGCAGGTGCGGAGCGATGTCGGCGGGGTCGGCCGCCCAGTGGAGGAACGCCAGGTCGAGCCACGACTGGGTGAGCAGCGGGACGGCGGCGACGTCGGGCGGCTCCGCGGTGATCGGTTGCGGTGGGGTCTGCGGGGGCGGCACCCGACCAGGATCGCAGACGGGCGAGGGGCACCGGAGCAGGGTCGCGCCGGGTGGCGCGCGGGACGCGGAACCCCACGCTGCGGGAGCGGGTTCACCCGACGTCGTGCCGTACGCGACGCCGCGCGGGGTCGTCGCGCGGGTGCGTTCCGGGGTGCCCCCGAGGGTGCGTCGAGCGGCGCCTCGGGCCGCCGGACGACTCCTGTGACACGTGGGGTTCAGGAGGTCACAGCGGGGTACACCATGGGGGCGGGTGCCGGGGCCCCGCATCCGTTGGGGACGGACAGGGGGCCCTTCCCCCTACCGGTGACGCTGCGGAGCAGCCCTTCGGCGTGGGGAGTGATGGAGATGACGCACTGGTTCGCCACCTCGTCACCTGCCGTCCGTACCGACGTGTACGTGTGCGAGCTGGAGCACCGCGCCGTCGCCGTCGCCGTCGCGCGACGCACCGCGCGCACGGTGCTGACCGGCTGGTCGGTGCCGGAGGAGGCCGTCCACGACGCCGTCCTGGTCGTGTCGGAACTGGTAACCAACGCCGTGGAGCACGCGCTGCCGCCGGTCGCCCTGCGCCTGCGTCTGCGGCGCGGAGAGGTGGACGGCGCGGCGATCATCCGCGTCGAGGTCACGGACGGCGGGCCCGCGCCGCGGCACGGCGCCTGGGCCGCCAGCTGCGGACCGGGCGAGCACGGCCGAGGCGCCGCCATCGTCGACGGCCTCGGCGTCGGTTCCGGCATCGGCGCCCGCAGCCGCGGCGGCGCCCGCTGGGCTGAGCTGCTGACCGCCTGACCCGGGGCCCGACCGGCCACCCGACAGCGCGCCCGCCCTGGGCAGAGACCCGCGTCGGCCTGCCGCCCGCGCCCCAGGGGTCCCGGCGGGCTGATGTGCTTACGCGAATTTTGTCCGGAAGAAAACGAAATACCCTTGTGTTGAGATCGCCCAGAGGGAGGGCTGTCGTGGTCGCACCCGGCCCGGGTGCGGGAAGGGAGGCAACCGCATGGAGTTCGGGTCCCGTCTCTCGGCGATGCAGGATCCCGTCAGATCGGGGTGCAGGGTCTTTCTCGCCGCGATGATCGCGATCATCGCGGCCGTGCCGATCGCCGACCACTTCCTGCCGAAGGACATCCACCTCGCCCACGTGCTCGTCATCCCCGTCGCGCTCGCGTCCGCCTTCGTCGGAGCCGTGCGCGGCGCCCTGACGGGACTCGCGGCCGTACTCGCGCTCGTCGCGGCCGGCGCCGAACGGCACACCCTGTCCTCGGAGAACGTCCTCGTCCAACTCGGCTCTCTGGTGCTACTCTCCGTCCTGCTCGTCCTCATCAGCGCCCTGCGCGAGCGCCGCAGACACGAACTCCAGGAGTTGCGCGAGGTGTCGCGGGCGACCCAGGGCGTGCTGCTGCGACCGCTGCCCACGCACGCCGGGCCGGTGACCATCGCCACGGCCTACCGAAGCGCCGGAGACGGCGACCGCATCGGCGGCGACCTGTACGCCGTCGCGCGCACCGACCGGGCCACCCGCCTGCTCATCGGCGACGTACGCGGCAAGGGCCTCGGTTCCATCGGCGACACCGGGACCGTCCTCGGCGCGTTCCGTGCCGCCGCGCACCGGCAGGCCCCGCTCGCGGAGCTGATGGAGTCGCTGGAGGCGGGCGTCCGCTGGGAACTCTCCGAGTCAGGGGACGGAACGGGCGAGTCCGACACCGGGGAGCGCTTCGTCACCGCGGCCGTCGTCGAGATCCCCGACGACGAGCCGTACGTCCGCGTGGTCAGCTGCGGGCACCTGCCGCCGATCCTCCTCCACGACGGCACCGTCACCACCCTCGACGTACCCGAACCGGCGCCCCCGCTGGGGCTCGGGGGTCTGACCGGCAGCAGCTACGCCCCCACCGCCTTCCCCTTCGCCCCCGGCGACCGGCTGCTGCTCTACACCGACGGCGTGACCGAGGCCCGGAACGACGCCGGGGAGTTCTACCCGCTCATGAGCCGGGTCGCGGAATGGGCCGACCGGCGCCCCGACCAGCTCGTGCGCAAGATGACCGACGACCTGCTCGCCCACGTGGCCGCCCCGCTGCAGGACGACATGGCCGTGGTCGCGATCATGCGCGACGCCCTGGGGGGACCGCCAGCGCAGGCACGGGCCCACGCCGGAGCCGACACGGCCGCGGAGGCCGACGGGCCGGGCGTCCGGCCTGCCGGCCGCGGGCTGTGACGCCGACCGCCGCGACGCCGTCGCCCCGGACCTGACGCTGTGCGGACGGTGGGAACGCCGCGGTACCCGCCCCATCCGCCGGTCTCCACGCCCCCATGCCGAAGGGGTGGGGTCCGCCACCGCCGCACGCGGTCGCGGACCCCACCCCTGGCACTGCGTCGGAGCGTCAGGTCACCAGCGGTACCAGCGGCGGCGTCCGCCGCCCTCGGCGGCCCGGAAAACGAAGCCGAGCAGCCACACCACCAGGACGATCAGCGCGATCCACCACAGGGCCTTGAGGGCGAAGCCCGCCCCGAAGAGGATCAGGGCCAGCAGCAGGACGACCAGCAAAGGAACCATGTCTTCAACCTCCTGACCCCGCGTGTGCCCCGGGTCTGCGGCACCATGCACCACCATTTCCATGGCTCCGGCCGCCTGATCCCGTCGACCGGTCGTGCCCGGTGCGCAGGAATGAACGGCGCCGTCGCGGACAGACGTGCGGTGCGGGCGCCGGACCGCGTTTCCCCCGTCGCGGTCCGGCACCCCGCCGGTCATCAGGGCGCCGGGGCGCGCACCTCCACGTCGTCGGGCCCGAGCGGCCGGCCGTCGGCGTCGCGCATCTCCAGCGGCGCCACCGGGCGGCCGCTCGCCCGGTCCACGGCGGTGGTGCGCCGCTCCCCGGGCTCGAAGAGGTTGTCCTCGCCCCACTGGCGCAGGGCGAGCAGCACCAGCCGCAGCCCCTTTCCCTCCTCGGTGAGTTCGTACTCCCGGTACGGACTCCCGTCCGAGGCGGGCACCGTGCGCAGCACCCCGTGCTCCACCAGCTTGCCGAGACGGCTGCTCAGGATGTTCTTGGCGCAGCCCAGGCCGCGGTGGAAGTCGTTGAACCTGCGCACCCCGTTGAGCGCGTCCCTGACGATCAGCAGCGACCACCAGTCGCCGACGACGCCCAGGGTCCGTGCGACCGGGCACGGTCCGTCACTGAAGTCCTTCTTCTGCATCTCCCTCTCCCGGTTTCGACATTAAACCGAGAGGGCGGGCCGGGCAAACACCGGTGCCGGGTACGGGCCTACTCGGGCCGGGCGGGGACGTAGAAGCCGGTCGTGGCGTCGACCGCGGCGGCCACGGTGTCCTCGGGGGCGCCCGAGGCGGCGTACGCGGTGCCCCAGGCCCCGCTGCTGCGGGTCATGAAGTCGCGGGCCTCGTCGGAGTACTGCCACTTCTCGGCCATCTCCGGTCCGCTGGGCTCGCCGGCGAGGTACAGGCCGAGGCCCAGCAGCCCCAGGTCCCAGCCGACGCCGACCGCGCCGGGTCCGAACCGGTCCCACATGCCGGGCGGCACGACGGCGACGTGCTCCAGTTCCAGGACCGTGCGCTCCGCGTCCCGCGCGGCCAGCCGCACCTCCACCTCGCTGAACCCGGGGGCCTCGCCCATGACCCAGCTGACCCGGAGCAGCTTCGGGGGCTCGCAGCGCAGGACCTCCCCGCCGGCGTTGCCCTGCAGCTGGTAGCGGCCGCCGAGCCTCAGCTCGCCGGTGACCGGCATGAACCAGCGACCGATCCGCTCCGCGGTGGTGCAGGCGTCCCACACGTCCTCGACGGGGGCGTCGTACGTGCGGCGCAGCAGCACCGTGCGCGCCTCCTCGCCGGAGACGTCCCGGCTGCCGGTCGCGCGGTGGATGGCGTTGATCTCGTCCACGATGTTCATGCGGTGTCTTCCCGTTCCCTTCCGTTGTTCCCGGCCTGTTCCGTCCCCGGTCGCCGCTCTTCCTGTGCGAGACGCCGTTCGCGGCGCCCCCGGGCGAGTTCGGTGCCGAGCGCGTCCAGCCGCTGCTCCCAGAAGCCGCGGAAGCGCTCGAGCCACGCGTCGACCTCGCGCAGCGGCACGGCCCGCACGGCGTAGAGCCTGCGGGTGCCCTCCGCCCGCACCACGGCGAACCCGTTCTCCCGCAGGACCCTCAGATGCTGGGACACGGCGGGCTGCGAGATGCCGAACTCCTCCCTGATGACCTCGGTGATCGCGCCGGACGGCTGTTCCCCGGAGGCGAGGAGCTCCAGAATCCGGCGTCGCACCGGATCCCCGAGTACGTCGAATGCGTGCACGTCGGTCACTATGACAGTAGCCCCTTATATAAGCAAGGAGTTAGGTAACCTCGGGGCTGCGCTGCTTCGGGGCGGAGGTGTCCGCTTCTCGGCGGTCTCCTGAGCGGCGACGACGCGCCCCGGCGCGCGTCTCACCCCAAGGGCGGAGGGACGAACCGGGCATAGGGGTGGCTTCAGGGATGTTCTCTGACGCGGGCCTCCGAGTCCACGGCGTAGGACTGGGAGGGTCCGCCCTGTACGGGCCGCGTTTCCGAAGGAGTGATGACCATGCGCCGCATCCGCGTCCAGCGACCGAAGAAGCCGGCGCCGTCGCGCCCTCCGATCGACCTGCGGACACCGTCCGGAAAGCCCCTCCCGTACTGACGCCGTCCCGACGCACACCGTGCACGTCCAGAAGGGTCGCCCGAGATGAGCGACACGTCCTGCCGACCGGGCGGTACCGTCCCGGCCTTCCGCCCCGTCTTCGCCTACGTGGTGAGGCGGCTGCGCTACCTCGCCGAGGGCTTCCGCCGCGCCGCCCCGGCCGGGTGACGGCACCGGTGGGGCCCGTAAGGCCGCCGGGCGGCCAAGGCACCGTCCGTCCCGGCCCGGCTCGCCGGCCCCGCGCACCCGGGGGCCGTGACGGGTCGCGGCCGGGTCCCCCGGACGGCCCACGCGGAGCGCTGTTGCGCGCCGGCGCCGGCCGGGCGACCCTTGACGTGATTCGGGTGCACCGGAACGCGAGGTGGGCCATGGTCGAGCCAGCAGTGACGATCCGGCAGGACGGCGAGGGCTACGTGGTCACGTGCCCGGGGACCGACGCGGTCGGTCGCGGGCCCACGGAGACGCAGGCGTGGACCGACTTCTGGGCCGCCCTGCATGCCGACTGGAAACCCCCGGATGAGCTCAGGGCGGGCCCCGGCGAGGACCACGCGCGAGGGCTACGGGTCCTGCGGCTCTTCCTCTGACCCGGTCAGGGCGCCCGGCCGGACCACACTGGTTCGACGCGTTCCCACTCCCGCTCCCACGACCGCAGCCGCCCGCGCAGCGCGGGGGCGGCCACCGCACGGTGCACGCCCCAGGCCAGCGCGGACCAGAGCAGGAAGGACGTGACACCCAGTACCAGCGCGGCCCCCCGGGCACCGGCCGTACTGCGGGGCTCCGGCGCCGGTACGCCCCGGTCGTCCACCCAGATCCGTATCCGGTCGCCCGCCTCGACGGGCCGCCCCACCGGGACCCGCCCGGTGTGCCGGCGGCCGCGCGGGTACTCCCAGTCGGCACTCGCCGGCGGTGGCGAACGCATGCCGTGCTCATGGAAGACCGGTCCCGAAGCGGCCAGGGCGGTGCCCGCCACGAGGTGCCGGTGGCCCCGTTCGGCCAGCGCCTGGCGCGCTCCGCCCGGTGCACGGCGAACCCCACGTACGACGAGACGACCACGGCCAGCCCATCAGCACGGAGGCCGCCAGCCGCGGCAGGGTGTGGGCGCACGGACGGCACCGGGCCGACAGCACGGCAGGACAGGTACAGAGCAACATGGGACCCCCTCGGACGAGGCGCGCGGCCCGGCCTCGACCGGACTGCCGACATGCTGCACCCACGGGGCGTCCGGGCGCCGGGAATTCGCCTGCTAGTCGGCGACCGCGGGCGACGCCGGCCGCGGGCCGGGGACCCGGTGGGTACGGCCCGCCGAGGGCGTCGGCCGGGACAGCACGACCACGCCCCGGCCGGCCGCCAGCGCCCCCGCCAGCGCCACCGCGAGGCCCACCGAGCCGCCCCGGAAGCCCTCACCGAGCAGCAGCACGCCCACGCACCCCGCCACCAGGGGGTTGGCCAGCGTGACGGCCGCCAGCGCGACGCCCAGCCCACCGCGGTACGCCTCCTGCGACCACACCATCCCCGCGATCGCCAGGACGCCGGTGCAGCCCGCCGCCACCAGGAGCATCGGGTCGGCGACGGCCGCCCCCAGCCCCTGCGCGGCCAGGTGCACCGCGAGGCCCTGGGTCAGGCACGAGGCGATCCCGAACGCCGCGCCCGCCGCCGTCGCGAAGCGCAGCGCGCGCAGCACGGACAGGTCGGTCCCCCGCGGCAGCCGGGTCAGCGCCAGTGCCGCAGCCGCCGTGATCGCCGCCAGCAGGACCAACTCGGCACCGCTCAGCGCCCGTTCCATGCCGGGCGACGCGGTGGACAGCAGGAGCGTCACCAGCCCCAGTACGGTCAGACCCGCCCCGCGCCACTCCCTGGCTCGTACCCGGCGCCGGCCGAGGGCCGCGTGCAGCGGCAGCGCCAGTACGAGGGTCAGCGCGCCCAGCGCCTGGACCACGGTCAGCGACCCGTACCGCAGCGCGACCGCGTGCAGTCCGGCCCCGGCCGCCTGGAGGACCAGAGCCAGCGTCCACAGCCCGCCCGTCGGCTTCCGCCCGGAGGCGGCCGTTCGTTCCTGCGCGACGGCCGCCGTCGCGTAGCAGACCGCCGACAGCAGGGCCGCCGCCAGGGACGGCACGCCGCCGTTCATGCGAACGCCGTCCGAACGGGCATGGGGCTCCTCCTGGGGTGCGGGGACGGTGGCGAGTGCGCCCCCAGCACATCGTGCGCGCCGCCCCCGGGGCATCAGGGTCCACCCCGAGCCACCCCCCAACCCTTGTCGGGGACGTCAGGTGCAGACCGTGCCGGCGGGCGGCGACTGGCCGCGGACCAGATAGCCGTCGACGACCTCGTCCACGCAGCCGACCGACCTGAGGTACGCGGTGTGGCCGTCGCCGTCGTAGGTGAGCAGCCGGCCCGAGGAGAGCAGGCGCGCAAGGGCCCGGGCCTCGGTGTAGGGGGTCGCCGGGTCCCGGGTGGTGCCGACGACCAGGATCGGCGGCGCACCGGGCGCGGTGATGGGACCGGCCGGCTGGTCCGCGGGGACCGGCCAGTGGGCGCAGGTCGACAACTGGTCCGCGAAGTAGCGGCCGAAGCGGGGGGAGGCCCTCAGGAACTCGGGGAGCGCGGCTCGTGCCTGCGCGGGGGTGGCGCGTGCTCCCAGACTGCCGCTGAGACAGGTGATCGCGACATACGCGTCACTGCTGAAACCGGAGTCCTCGAAGGCCCCGCCGAGTTCCTGCACGGTGGTGGTGTCACCGGTGCGCACCTCGCGGAGCGCGGCGCGCAGCTTCTCCCACGCGGGCTCCAGGAGAGCGGTCGTGACGGCGCTGATGAGGCTGTCGCCGTCGACGACCACGTCCTTGCCCTGCCGCAACGGGGCGCGGTCGAGGGCGCCGACCAGCGCGTCCAGCGCGGCGCCGGCCTCTGCGGCGGAGTGGCCCACGGGGCACGCCGGGCGGACGGCGCAGTCGGCCGCGAAGGAGTCCCAGGCGATCTGGTAGCCGCGGGCCTGGCCCAGCAGGCTGTGGACGCCGTCGAGGGTGGGGTCGACGGCTCCGTCGAGCAGCATGCGGCCGACGCGGGACGGGAAGAGGCCGGCGTAACTCGCCCCGAGGTAGGAGCCGTAGGAGAAGCCGAGGTAGTGCAAGCGCTCGTCGCCGAGGAGGGTGCGGACCAGTTCCAGGTCCCGGGCCGAGTCGAGCGTGCCGACGTGGCGGAGCAGGCGCCCCGCGCCGCGCTCGCACGCGGCGGCGGTCTCACGGGCCGCCTCGTCGGCGGCCGCGAAGTCCGGCCCGCCCTCGTCCGGCCCGCCCTCGTCCGGCCCGTCCGAGCCGGGGCGCCCCCCCACCGTCGCTGGGGTGCCCGCCGTGTCGTCGCCGCAGTTCACGGGGGTGCTGGAACCGACCCCGCGCGGGTCCACGGCGACCAGGTCGTAGGAGGCCCGCACGGTTTGGGAGAAGGCCCCGGCGTACGACCACAGCGAGGTGATCGCCGGTTCGCCGGGGCCTCCGGGGTTGAAGAGCAGTGAGCCGATGTGCCGGGCGCCGGCGCCGGTGGCCTTCCTGCGGGTCGCCGCCAGGCGGATGTCGCCCGCCTCCGGACGGGCGTAGTCCAGCGGGGCCCGCAGGGTGGTGCACTGGAACCTGGGCTGCTCCGCGCAGGGCGTCCACCGGAGCTTCTGCCGGTAGTGGTCGGTCGGCCCGGGGGGAACGGCCGTGGTGCCCGGGGGCCCCGCGGGGCCGTGGCCCACGCGCTGCCCCGGAGGTCCCGCCGCGCAGCCGGTCAGCAGGAGCACGCAGGTCCAGAGCGCGGCGAGCACCGCGTGGTGGAGCCCGCGCCGGGGTCCGCGGGATATGTGGCCGGTGGTCCGGGCTTCCTTCATCGCCACGTCTCTCCTTCACCTTCCGGTGCGCGATCAGTGCACCACGCAGCGTGTCCAGCGGAGGTGTTCGCCTAGGCCGGCGGAGTGAACCGGCGCGGGCGCGCCGGGCCACGACGCAGGTGCGGCCGGCCGGCGGCGGACGGCACTGCGCCCCGGACCCGTGTACGGGTCCGGGGCGCAGTACGTGAGGGGGAACGCGGGCCGTCAGGCCTCGCCGCCCTGGGTGCGACGCCGGCGCAGGAGGAACACCCCGCCCGCCGCCGCGGCGGCCAGGAGGGAGGCGCCGGTGAGGCTCTCGGCGGTGTTCATGCCGGTCGAGCCGCCGAAGCCGGTGTCGGGCGCGCCGCCGCCGTTGTTGTCGTTGTCGTTGTCGTTGTCGTTGTCGTAGCCACGGTCGTTGTCGCGGTCCCGGTCGTAGCCGTGGTGGCGCTTCTTGTAGCACTTGCGGTCGTTGTCGCGGCCGCCGTAACCGCCGCGGTCACCGTAGCCGCCCCGGTCGCCGTAACCGCCGCGGCCGTTGTCGTCGTCCCCGCGGTCGTCACCGCGGCCGCCGTGGCCGCCCCGGCCGTGGCCGCCCCACGAGCACTTGTCGCGGCCGTGGCCGCCGCGGCCGTAGTTGCCGTAGTCGTCCTCGTAGTCGTCCCCGTACTCGTCGTCGCCGTTGTCGTTGTTGTGGTTGTGGTTGTGGTTGTTGTTGTTCGTGTTGGTGTTCGTGTTCGTGTTCGTGTTGGTCCCGCCGTCACGGTCACCGCTCGTGCTGGTCGTGCCGGGAACGGTGAGGGTGCCGACGCTGCCCTGGTCGGCCTTCGGGCCGATCATGCAGCTGACGGTGATGGTGTAGGTGTTGGCCGGCGCGTCGTCCGGGATCGTGAAGGTGCCGGTCAGCGGACCGCCCGGGGTCGTCGCGTTCAGGGCCAGCGCGTTGCGCAGCAGGCCGGAGGGGAAGGCGTTGGCGTTCACCATCGCGCCGGGCGCCTGGCAAACCTCCGAGCTCGCGGTGACGGTGACGGACCGTCCGTTCTGGGCGACGTTGACATCCACCACGGCGAAGGCCTGCGAGTTCGGAAGGACGACCGCCGCGGCCGTCATCGTCGCCATCGCCAGGATACGAGCACCACGCATGGAGCTGAACCTCCTTGTGGACGGGGCAGGCGGGATGTGGCCCCCGGCACGACTGCCAACGCGTCCTCGAGACCTATATGGCGATCATCCGCAGTCGCTCCGCACCCCGAGACCGGCGGAGGTGTACGGCCGAATGGGGTGGGGCCGTGGCGCTGCGTGGAGCGTTTCCGCAGGTGAGAGGTGGCGTGACGGCCCGGATAAGAAAAATGTGAAGAGATGTCCAACCGGGTGACGGAGCCTCAGTTAATCTTGCGTCAGCAAGCGGCGGAGGCTCGGCCCTCCCGGCGCCGGAATGGCTGACGAATCGTCAGCGCGCTTCGCCGTGCCCGCACATGGGTCCAGGGTCGCATCGGCTGCCGCTGTGCTGATCCGTCAGAAACCGGGCAGGGCCGTGGGATTCACCCGCCCGGGCTCAGAACCGGATGCGTGCGGCGACGGGCAGATGGTCGCTCCCGGTGGCGGGCAGGGTCCGTACGTCCGAGACCGTCGCGGAACGCGCCAGGACCTGATCGATCCGGGCCAGCGGAAAGCGCTCCGGCCAGCTGAACGCGAGCCCTCGCTCCGGGACGCCCAGCCGCGAGGTGAGCGGGGCGAGCCCGCGGTCGTCGACGGTGCCGTTGAGGTCCCCGAGCAGGATCACCCGGTCCAGCCGCTCGGCCGCGATCTCGGCGCCGAGGAGGGCCGCGCTCTCGTCCCGCCGGGCGGAGCCGAACCCGGTGGGACCGAGGCGGAGCGAGGGCAGGTGGGCGACGTACACGGCGACGTCCCCCTGCGGCGTCCGGGCGGTCGCCCGGAACCCGCGGTCCCAGTCCTCGCCCAGGTCCGCGGGCCGGATGCCGATCCTGCGCTCGTCCACGAGGGGGTACCGGGACCACAGCCCGACCGTGCCGAAGGACACGTGATGCGGGTAGGACGGGTCCAGTACGGCGCCGAAATCCGGCAGCAGGGAAGGCGTCAGCTCCTGCAGGGCGATCAAGTCCCCGTCGGCCGCCGCCAGTTGCCGTGCCGTGCCCTTCGGATCGGCGTTCACGTCACTGACGTTGTGCTGCACCGCGACGAGATCGTGCGCGGCACCGCCCTGGGGGCCCGGCGGCCACCCGAAGACCGCGAACCAGGCCGCCGAGGGCACAAGGAGCGCGCACAGGGCGACTCCCGAACGCCGCAGCAGGGCCGCGCACAGCACCACCGGGACGCCCAGCCCCAGCCACGGCAGGAACGTCTCCAGCAGGCTCCCCCAGCGGCCGGGACCGTTCGGCACCGCGGCGTGGCACACGAGCAGCAGTGCCAGCAGCAGCGGAAGCGCCGCCAGGACCCCGTCCCACCGCCGACGGCCGTGCCACCCGCGGCCGTGGCGCACCGCGCCCTCCCACCCGTGAACGGCCCGCCCGTGATCCTTGCGCCCCAGTGATCGCACGCAGCAACCACGCGGGGCCGCGTGATCCGGTTCCCGCACCGCGCCGTGACGGGGCCCACACACCCCGGCTACGACGCCTCTCTCGCGTCCTCCACGACCCGGAACTCCGCCGGGCCCAGCGTGAGCACACCGTCGCTCAGCGGCGTGCACCGCACTCCGCCCTTGCCGCGCAGCGCGCGCTGCGCCCCCGGACCGATGACGGCGTCCATCCAGGCGCAGGGCCGGGCGGGGCGCCGCACCGCGAACAGGACGGGTCCCGCTCCGGTGTCCAGCGCCACGGTCGTGCCCACGTACGCGTCGATGTCGACGCCGCGGAGCAGGACGTTGCGGCGGGTGTGCCGCAGGTCGGTCTCCGGGGCGATGTCCAGCGGGAGGCTCTCGGCGGCCATGAGCGTGACGGCGGCGTCGCGATGGGCGGGCCGCGCGTAGTAGCGGTCGCCCACGAGCCCCAGCGCGCTCCGCACCTCGGCACGTCGCACCAGTTCCCCGTCCGGCGCCGCCGACGGCCCTTCCGAGGGCCGCCCCATGTACCGATGGGCGGGCGACACCAGTAGTTGCACGACTTCGACCTGGGCAGACATGCCGCCAGCGTAGAACGCCGCCCGCGGTCTACGGCGTGGCCTTCGTCTCAGGGCCGCCCGAGGTGACGGCGGTCCCAGACGGCCCGGGACATCGCGATCGGGCGGCGCAGGGGTGTGCCGTCGACGTACAGGTCGACGCGCTCGTTGTAGAACGCGACCATGCCCGCGACGGGGGCGCACGCCGCCGTCGGGAAGTCGTACGCCCAGGCGATGTCCTCGTGGACGGCGCCGTCGCCGTCGAAGGACCAGTAGCCGCTGGTCGTGCCCTTGTACGGGCAGCGCGTGACGGTGTCCGAGGGGCGCAGCCGACTCCAGTCGACGTGCACGCGCTCGAGGTAGTAGCGGGTCGGCAGGCCCGTCTCGAAGAGGGTCACCGCATGCGGCGCGTCGGCGAGCACGGTGCCGTCGATCTCCACGCGGACGCTGCTGGAGGAGCGCAGGGCGTCCACCCGGGTGTAGGGGCTCCGCGGGTGGACGAAGACCTGCTCGTCCTCCTCGTACCAGGCGTCGAGGGCCTCCCAGCGGAACCGCGCCGTGCCCAGGAGCCGATCGGGGGCACCCTCGTCCCACACCCAGGCCGCGCCCTCGCGGACCTCCGTGCCGACGCGCAGCGAGTGGCGGCGCGCCGGGCCGGGGCCCAGCCGGCCGGCCCGGCCGTCGTCGGTGAGCTCTCCCCCGGTCAGGTCCTCCAGCGGGATGCTGTACTGCGGATAGCCGGGCCACTCCCACACGTACAGGGCACGCCGGGTGTCGAGCACGGTACGGCCCCCGACCTGCGCGCGGATGCGCCGCGGGACGGGCTCGACCTGCCCGACAGGGACGATCAGACCCGGGTGGTTCACGCTCTCGTCCGCCATCGGTGGTCACCTCGGTCCGTTCACGGGCTTCCGTACGCCCAGCTTCACCGGCGCCCGCGTGATCGGCCACCCCGGCCGCGCACCCGGGACAGCGCGGTCTCAGCCGAACACCACCGACCACGGCCGCGGTGGCCCGTCCGGTGGGGGCGAGGCGCCCGAGCGCCGCCCGGCCGCGGCGCCGTGCCGCGCCAGCACGTCCGCGGCGAGCGCCGCGAAGCGCGGGGCCGCCGGGTGCGCGGAAGGGCCGGCGGGCCAGGCGGCGCCGATCCGGCGGACGAGGGGGGTTCCGGACAGCGGCCGCCAGGCCACACGGGGCTCCCGGCGGGCCGCGGCACCCTGGTCGAACGCGACGCCGCCGCCCGCCGCGACGAGGGCGAGCAGGAACTCGGGGCTGGACGCGTGTCGTACGCCGCCCGGGACGAAGCCCGCCGCGCGGCAGCTCTCCAGCAGCCGGTCGTACCAGCCGGGAGCCTCGTCGCGGGGGAACACCACGAGGTCCTGGCCGGACAGATCCGCGAGGGACACCTGCGGCCCGCGGGCCGACGGCGAGGCGCGGGGGAGGACCACCCCCAGCGCGGACGAGGCCTCCGGGCCGAGCCGCAGCCCGTTCGCCGCCTCCACCGGCCGGTGGACGAGGCCGACGTCGAGACCGCCCGAGGCGAGGAGCCGCAACTGCTCAGCGGTGGTGGCCTCCCGCAGATCGACCGCCGGCCCCAGGGCGTGCTCCGCGCACGCGGCCAGCAGCGCGGAGACCACCGCCGCCGTGGTGCCGGTCGGCACCGCGGCCCGCAGGGTGCCCAGCCCGCCGTCGGCGGCACGCCGCGCGAGTGCCCGCAGGCGGTCCTCGCGGGCGAGGAGTTCCCTCGTCTCCTCCAGCAGCAGCGCCCCTGCCGAGGTCAGCGAGGTCCGGCGCCGCGACCGGTCGAACAGCTCCGCGCCCAGTTCCCGCTCGAGCGCGCGCACCGCCTGGCTGACCGGCGGCTGTGCCGTGCCCAGCCGGTCGGCGGCGCGGCCGAAGTGCAGTTCTTCCGCCACGGCGACGAAGATACGCAGGTGGCGCAAGAGATCCACGAGCAAGGACCCTACGCGAGGAGGCTGTTGATGGTCGAGGAGGAGATCCGGGGGGTGTTCGCGGCGGCCGGTGCCGAGGGGCGGCTGCACGCCGTAGCGATCGGTTCGGGAGTGGACGGAGCGGACGGAGCGGCCGAGGTCGCCGTGGACGCGGACGAGCCCGTCGTCATCGCCTCGGTCGTGAAGATCCTCCTGGTCCTGGAGTTCGCCCGCCAGGTCGCCGCCGGGCAGCTCGACCCCCGCGAGCGGGTACGGATCACCGCGGCCGACCGGCTCGGCGGCTGGGGTACCGCGGGGTGTGCCGACGACGTCGAGCTCTCGCTCCGCGATCTCGCCCACTTCACGATGTCGGTCAGCGACAACACCGCCGCGGACCTGCTGCTGGCCCGGGTCGGACTCGACACCGTACGGCTTCTCACCGAGGAGCTCGGGCTCACCGGCATCCGGCTCGTGGGCGGCCCCCGCGACGTGCTGGAGTCGATGCTCGACGAGGTCGGGGCACGCACCGAGGGGGAGTTCGCGGCCCGCTGGCCGGCGCTGCCGGACGAACGGAAGAGGCGGCTCGCCGTCCTGGACCCCGCGCGCACCAACGCCGGTCCGCCCCGTGAGATCACCCGGCTGCTCCGGCTCGTCTGGAGCGACGGGGCAGGCCCGCCGCAGGCCTGCGCCTGGGTCCGGGAACTGATGGGCCGGCAGGTCTTCCGGCACCGGATGGTGTCGGGCTTCCCCGACGAGGTCACCGTGGCCGCCAAGACCGGCACGCTGCCCGGTCTGCACGCGGAGGCCGGGGTGGTCGCCCACCCGGACGGCGGGCGCTACGCGGTGGCGGTCTTCGCCCGCACCCGTGAACTGACCGCGACGCGCACCGCGGTGGACGCGGCGATCGGCACCGCCACTCGGATCTCCGTGGACTTCCTGCGAGGCCACCGACGCTGACCTGCGCTCATATCGGATCGCGCATCGAGCGGGCGGAATTCCGGTCTTGGACGGGGGTGACGCGCCCCTGATCTTCTGAGCCCATGAGCGACGACACCCACGCACGAGGTCTGAGGAAGTTCGGACGGCGCACGATGCTGCGGGGGGCCGCGCTGTCCGCGGCCACCCCGCTGCTGCCCGGCCCGTTGCCCACGGCCGCCGCGGCACCCGCGGTCCGGCGCGCGGCGCCGGCCGCCGGCGCGGCGACGTTCCGCTGGCTGGGCACGGCCGGCTGGCGGATCGACGTCTCCGGCAGGACCCTGCTGTTCGACCCCTACGTGACACGCTTCCCCACCGGGCTCTTCACCGGTGCCTTCGACCGCGCCACCCGGCTGTGCACCGACGAGGCCGCCGTCCGGGAGCGGGTGGGCCGCCCGGAACTCGTCCTGGTCAGCCACTCCCACTGGGACCACCTCGCCGACGTGCCGTACATCGCCGCGTCCACCGGGGCCAGGGTCGTCGGCACGGAGACCACCTACCACCTGCTGGTCGCGCTCGGTGTCGACCCGGCGCAGATCTCGGTGGTGAAGGGAGGCGAGGTGCTGGACTTCGACGGCATCGTGGTGGAGGTCGTCGCGAGCCTGCACAGCCGCAACAGACAGCGCGCCTACTTCGCCCCCGGCAGGCTCGCCGGACCGCCCCCGGCACGCCCGGAGACGATCGGCGACCTCCCCGAGGGCGACACCCTCGCCTACCAGGTGACGGCCGGGGACGGCGGCCCCTCGGCCTTCCTCATGGGTGCCAGCGACTTCGGCGAGCGCGCGGCCCGGGGACTGCGCCCGGACCTGGCGATGGTCGCCGTACCGACCAGCGCCTCGACGCACCGCTACGTCCCGCGACTGCTGGCCGCGCTGGGCGACCCGGACGTCGTGGTGCCCGTGCACTGGGACGACTTCGAGCGGCCGCTGGACCTGCCGCCGCGCACCGACCCGTCGGCGGACCTCGACGCCTTCGCGGCCCAGGTCCGCCGCGAGTCGCCCGCGACGCGCGTGGTCGTCCCCGACTACCGCACCCTCTACGGCGCCGACATGCGGCCGGTGTCCTGACGGCCCGCGCGGGGGGCGTCAGGCGCCGACGGTGCCGTCGACGCCCTCGCGCAGGAAGTCGGCGTGCCCGTTGTGGCGGCCGTACTCCAGGAGCACGTGCACCATCACCATCCGCAGGGAGACGTCCTCGCCCCAGCGCGGCTGGTGCCCGGTCAGGTCCAGGGACCCGGCCGCCTCCTCGATCCGGCGGGAGTTCCGGACCTCGGCCTCCCAGGCCGCGAAGGCCTCGGCGCGGGTGGACGCGCTCGCGTCGTAGGCCGCCTGGAAGTCGATCCTGTCGGACCACACCATGGGCGCGTCGTTGTCCTCGAACACCCGGCGGAACCAGGCGCGTTCCACCTCCGCCATGTGCCGGACGAGCCCGAGCAGCGACAGCGTGGACGGAGGCATCGACTGCTGCCGCAGCTCCTCGTCCGAGAGCCCCCGGCACTTCATGGCCAGCGTGGCGCGGTGGTAGTCGAGGAACGCCCGGAGCGTCTCGCGCTCCCCACCGAGCAGCGGCGGGCCCACGCGGTCGTCGTCGGTCACTGAGTGCTCTCTTTCTCCGTCGCGGACAGCGGGGGCCAGCCTCTCACCCAGCTTCTCCGGGGGCCTGCGAATTACGGTGGGCCCGGACCGGCGGGACGGCTGCGAAACACGGTATTATAGCGTCCGTTACAGATCGATGGGGCAGGAGGCATCGCCATGGCAGGAGGACGGCCGCGGGCCTTCGACGTCGACGAGGTGCTGGACCGTGCGCTCGAGGTGTTCTGGCGCCAGGGTTACGAGGGCACCGGGATCTCGGACCTCACGCGGGCCATGGGCATCAACGCCCCGAGTCTGTACGGGGCGTTCGGCAACAAGGAGAGCCTGTTCAAGCGGGTCCTCGACCACTACGCCGACGGGCCCGCCCGCTACATCCGCGAGGCGTTCGCCGAGCCCGACGCGCGCGGTGTCGTCGAGCGGCTGCTGCACGGCGCCGCGGACGCCACGACGCGGCCCGACTGCCCCCCGGGCTGCCTCACCGTGCAGGGCGGGCTCGCCGCCTCGGCCGGGGCCGAGGCCGCGCGCGACGAACTCACCTCACGCCGGGCGGCCGGCGAGGCGGCGCTCCGCCTGCGGCTGGAGAAGGCGCGCGCCGACGGGGAGCTGCCCGCCGACGCCGATCCGGACGATCTCGCCCGCTACTTCATCACCGTGTACCAGGGCGTCGCCGTCCAGGCGGCGGGCGGCGCGACCCGCGAGGAACTGCACCGGGTCGTCGACCTCGCGATGGGTGCCTGGCCCGCGGGGCCGGCGGCCGGCTGACGCCGCCGAAGAGGCGTCCGCCGGCATGAGACCGGCGCCATGACGGCCCGGCGGCCACGTCGGAGCGCATCGCGGTCAGCGTCAGCACCGATCCCGTGGCCCTGCGACGGCCCTCATCACGGCGTCGAGCGGGATCCGGCCGCCACCGCCGTCGCCGCCGTCGCCGGCGTGCTCCGCGGCCCGGCGCGACCACCGGGTGGTCAGCCGGCGAGCGCGGCGAGTTCCCGCCACTCGGCCAACGGAACGGCGGAGTCCGCACCCACGACGTGCAGGCAGACGTGGTCGGCTCCGGCCTGGTGGTGGGCGCGGACGCGGGCACCGATGGCCTCGGTGTCCCCCTAGGCCACGACGCCGTCGACGAGCCGGTCGCTGCCGCCGTCGGCCAGGTCCTCCTCGGTGAAGCCCTGGCGGAGCAGGCTGCGGGCGTAGTGGTCCATGGCCAGGAACGTCCCGAGGAAGCCGCGGGCGGCGGCACGGGCCCTGGCGGGGTCCCGCTCCGGCACGACGGCCTGGTAGGGCGCCAGAAGGGGGCCGGGACCGAGCAGTTCCCTGGTCGCGGCCGAGTGCTCGGGGGTGACCATGAACGGGTGCACCCCCGCTGTGCGCCGTCCCGCGAGCCGGACCATCTTCGGCCCCAGCGCCGCCATGACGCGCTCTCCGGCCGGTACGGGGGCCGGGGCCCGGTCGAGCTCGTCCAGGTAGGCGTCCATGTCCGACAGCGGACGGTAGGCCCGCCCCGCGCCGTGCGCGGCGGCCGCGTCGCTGACCCCGAGGCCGAGCAGGAGGCGGTGGCCGTAGCGCTGCTGCAGACGCGCGTGTCCCGCCGCCATCTCCGCGGCCCGGTGGCGCCAGATGCTGAGCACGCCGACCGCGATGCGCACGGTGCGGGTGGCCCCGAGCAGCCGTTCGGAGTCGCCGAGGATGTCGCCGCCGCCGAGCCCCGGGATCCACAGGGCACCCCAGCCCATCGCGTCGAGCTCGGCCGCGGCGTCCTCGATCGCTCCGGGATCGGCGGTGCGCAGCTCGATGCTCCAGATCCCTGTCCGTCCGATGTCCATCGTGTGTGTCCTGTCTGTGCTGGTGGTGCCGGTGCGTACGGCTGTGGCGACGGGCGCGGCGGGCGGCGGGGGCGGCGGACGCGGCGGCGTCCGCCGCCCCCGCACTTCCCGTCCGCGGCGGGGAGGTCCGCGGTGGCGGTCAGACCTGGTTGACCCCGCCGTCGACGAAGAGTTCGATGCCGGTGATGAAGCTGCTCTCGTCCGAGGCGAGGAAGACGGCCGCCGCCGCGACCTCCTCGGGCCGGCCCATCCGGCCGAGCGGCACCTGGCCCGCGAGGAAGCCCTTGAGCTGCGCCCTCTGCTCGGGGTCCGCCGCGAGGCCGTCGATACCGGGCGTGTCGATCGGTCCCGGGCTGATGGAGTTGACCCGGATCGAGCGGCCCCTGAGCTCGTTGGCCCAGGTGCGGGCGAAGGAGCGCACCGCCGCCTTGGACGCCCCGTAGACGCCGAAGGCCTCGCTGCCGACGGAGCCCGCGGTGGAGCCGGTGAGGATCACCGAGGCACCGTCGTTGAGCAGCGGCAGCGCCTTCTGGACGGTGAAGAGCAGGCCCTTGACGTTGTTCGCGAAGATCTCGTCGAAGTGCTCCTCGGTGACCTGGTCCAGGGTGGAGAAGCCGCCGCCGCCCGCGTTGGCGACGAGGACGTCGACGCGCCGTCCCTGCCGCGCGACGGCGTCGTAGAGCCGGTCGAGGCCGGCCGGGTCGGACACGTCGCCGTGGACGCCGGTGGCGTCGGGGCCGATCTCCGCCACGGCGGCGTCGAGCGCGTCCTTGCGGCGGCCGGTGAGGAACACGTGCGCGCCCTCGGCGGCGAATCGCCGCGCGGTGGCGAGGCCGATGCCGCTGGTGCCGCCGGTGACGATGGCGGTCCTGCCGTCAAGCTGTCCCATGAGGTTGCTCCTGATCGTGATGGGGGATTGCCGTGCCTTGATGTAACAGAAGCTGTTACGTAAAGTCGCGGGGGTCGCCCCGGTGCCCCCGTGCGCCGCGTTCCAGGGCGGCGCGAGGTGGGGTGGCGAGTTATGTAGTGGTCACTAAGAAATTAGATCGGCCTGCGTGGCGTGTCAAGCGCCCTCTTCCGGCGACGTGGACCGTTCGGCCCGGGAAGGGGCAGAGCGCACGCCGCGGGAGGCCGGGAGAACGTCGTGCCCGGCGGCGGAAGGGCAGCCCCCGGACCGGGCGCCCGGCCGGACGGGTCTCCGCGGCCCGGGACGCGCGCTCGCCCGCGGCGGCGGGGGAGGGGGCGGGGTTACACCTGCTGCTGGCCGCCGTCGACGAAGAGCTCCACACCGGTGACGAAGGTGCTCTCGTCGGACGCGAGGAAGGCGACCACGCCGGCGACCTCCTCGGGCCGGCCCAGCCGTCCGAGCGGCACCGCGGCGACCAGGGATTCCATCAGGCGGCCGTCCTCGTCGGGACCGGGCGCCAGGGTGTGGATCCCCGGGGTCTCGACCGGTCCCGGGCTCAGCGTGTTCACCCGGATGGCGCGCCCCTTGAGCTCGTTGGCCCAGGTCCGGGCGAACGAGCGCACAGCGGCCTTGGAGGCGCTGTAGACGGTGAACGCCTCGGCCCCGCCGCTGCCCGCCGTCGAGCCGGTGAGGATGACCGAGGCGCCGTCGTTGAGGAGCGGCAGTGCCTTCTGGACGGTGAAGAGCACACCCTTCACGTTCGCCCCGAAGATGTCGTCGAAGTCCTGCTCCGTCACCTCCTCCAGGCGGGCCATCCTGCCCCCGCCCGCGTTGGCGAAGAGGACGTCGATCCGCCGCCCCGCGGCCTCGACCTGCGCGTACAGCCGGTCCAGGTCGGCGGGGACGGCGACGTCACCCTGTACTCCGGTGGCCCTGTCCCGGCCGATCGCCGAGACCGCCGCGCGCACTTCCGGCTCGCGGCGGCCGGTGAGGAACACGTGGGCTCCCTCCGCGGCGAGGCGCTCGGCGGCGGCCAGCCCGATGCCGGTGGTCCCACCGGTGACCACCGCGGTCTTCCCGTCGAAACGGCCCATCACCGACCTCCAGCGTCGCTCGTGAGCAGTATCGGGCGGCCCGGCCGCCGCCGCACGGCGGGCGGGGCGACCGGGTGCCGGCACCCGGGGGAGTCGCGGGGGCGTACGCGACGAGGGTGTCAGGGCCGTACGAAGCGGCCCTTCCTCCGGAACCGGGACCACATCGGGCACTTCGGTGCCCTCCGCACGCGCTTCGGCTTCGCATCTGTGCAACTGCGCGTACTCCCCCCGGATTTCGTCTTGTCACCCGGGTGTGATCGCCAGCAGGGTGCAGGGCGAGCCGCGGGCGCGATGGTGCGCCGAGCATCCGATGTCCCACTACCGAGCCCGGGGTCGCTCCGGGCTTCCGGAGGCATTCGTCCATGTCAACACGCATACGGCCCAGACCGGTTCACCGCACCGGCCGCACCGGCCTGTCCCTCCTGCTGGCCGCCGCCGTCGCCCTGGGGGTCACCGGCCTGACCGCCCCCGCCCACGCCGCCGACCCCACCCCCGGCACCGGGACGGCACCCACGCCGCAGCCCTCCACCGACACCCCCGCCCTCGTCGACGGCCTCGCCGAGCCCGCCGACGCCTCCCTGCCCGCCGCGACCGCCGCCCGCGCCCACCTGGCCGGCCACCAGGACCGCTACCGCATCCCGGCCCCCGACCGCGACCTGGCCACCGACGCCGTCACCACCGACGCCGACGGCACCGAGACCGTCCGCCTCGGCCAGAAGTACCGCGGCATCCCCGTCCTGGGCGCCCAGTACGTCGTCCGCATGACCCACAAGGACGGCGAACGCACCGTCACCGGCACCTCCGGCAGCTACTTCACCGCCCTCGACCTCGACACCACCCGCCCCACCCTCCCCGCCCCCGCCGCGGTGCAGAACGCGGTGCGGCAGGTGCGGGAGGAGCTGGCGAAGGGCGGTTACCGCCCGTCGCACGCCAAGAGTGCCAAGGACGGCCTGACCGGCACCGACCGCGGGCTGACCGTGCTGCCCACCGGCAAGGGCGTGCTCGCCCGTCACGTCACCGTGCGCGGCACCGACCCGGCCACCGGCTCGCCCGTGGTGCAGGAGGTCTTCGTCGACGCCGCCACCGGCATCGCGGTCTTCGAGTACGGAGGTCTGCCCACCTTCTCCCCGACGGCCTCCGCCGGCGTCGCCGCGCAGCGCAGCGGCACCTCGATGCGGGACGGCGCGCCCGCCGCTCCGGCGAGCGGATCGACGGGCGTCACCGGCAGTGGTGTCCTCCTCCACGGTGCTACCGTCCCGCTGAACCTCACCAAGGACGCCGCCACCGGTCAGTACCTGCTGCGCGACTCGGCGCACATGGCGGACAGCAAGAGCCACAACGTCATCCAGACCTGGGACGCCTCCAGCGTCTGGTACCAGGACGTGTCGGGTCAGTGGCCCGAGAGCGTCGTGCCGTTCGCGATGCCGACCACGAAGGCACCGCAGGAGATGACCGACAGCGGGGCCGTGGACGCCCACTGGGCGGCCGGGAAGGTCTACGAGTTCTACCGAGGCACCTTCAAGCGGGACAGCCTCGACGGCAAGGGCATGGCCATCAACTCCCTCGTCGGCGTCACGGACTTCGGTTCGCCGTTCGTCAACGCCTTCTGGGACCACACCAAGATGGTCTACGGCACCGGTGACGACGAGTACCGCTCCCTCGCCTCCGACCTGGACGTCGTCGGCCACGAGATGACCCACGGCGTCGTCGAGCACACCGCCGACCTCGTCTACGCCGGCCAGTCCGGCGCCATGAACGAGGCCATCGCCGACTACTTCGGCAACGCCATCGACATCACCGTCAACCGCACCTCCATGACGGACCCCGAGGGGAGCCTGATCGGCGGCGACCTCTGCCGGACCAGGGCGCCGAAGGACTGCGCCTTCCGCGACCTCAACGACGGCGCCACCACGAAGGGCTTCCTCGGGCTGCCCCTCGGCTCCTCGTACGACAACGGCGGCGTGCACGTCAACTCCACGATCTTCAGCGGCGCGCTGTGGGACATCCGTGAGAGCCTGGGTGGCGAACTCGCCGACCAGATCGTGTACAAGGCGCTCACCTCCTACATCACCCCCCTCGACGGCTTCGACGAGGGCCGTGACGCGGTCGTCGCCGCCGCCAAGGCGCTGCACGTCAAGGGCGACCGCATGGCGAAGGTGAAGCAGGCCTTCGACGCCCACGGCATCGTCCCCGGCTGGGAGAAGAGCCTCGGCCTGGACAGCGACGTCCTCCTCGGCCGGCTCGGCACCCTGATGGCCTTCGTCGGCACCGGCAACGCCCCCAGCGCGGGCGGCGACTGGTGGGCCGCCCCCAAGTCGGCCGACGCCGACGGCACCGAGCCGTACGCCGTGTGGACGGGCCGCACCGACGGCAAGGGCAAGCCCCGCCGGATCTCCCCGGTCGACGGGCGCTCGCACCTCAGCCCTGTCACCGACGGCAAGCGCGTGGTGTGGGTGGCGGTCGGCGACGCCCCCGGCGACGACCCCTGGGCCCGCACCTACGACATCCTGTCCGCCCCCGTCGGCGGCGGCCGCGTCACCACCCTGTACAGCACCGGCTCGGAGATCAGCGGCCTGAGCGTGGACGGGGACACGGTCGCCTGGTCCCGCCGCGACGAGGCGACCTCGCTCCAGCGGGTGCTGTACCTGAAGGGCGGGGACACCACGCCGCGCGAGGTGCCGGTCGGCCGGGACTACAACCAGACGGCCGAGCCCGCCGTCAAGGACGGGCGCATCGCGTACATCCACGACGGCATGTTCGACGGCACCTACGGGATCGTCGTGGAGGTCTTCGACACCAGGACCGGCAGGACCACGGCCCTGGGCACGCCGTCGCAGCCGGAGTGGATCAGCACCCCGGTGATCACCGCGGCCGGTGTGTACTGGCTCATCGACACCGACTACACCGACGACGCCTTCACCACCCTGCGCCGGGCGTCCCTCGACGGCTCGGCCGTCACCGACGTCATCACGGAGAACGGCCCGCACCCCGTCCGGGCGTACGGCCTCACGGCGTCGGACACCGCGGTCACGCTGACCCTGTACTCCTCGTTCTCGCAGGTCTTCGACGACTACAACGACTCGCTGGCCAAGCTCTGGCAGTTCACCCCGCAGGGCGCCCCGCTGGGCCGGGTCTCCTGCAGCAAGGGCCAGCAGTCCAACGCCGCCGCGGGCACCGGGAGCCGGGTCCTGTGGATGGACACCACCACCACGGACACCGACCTGGTGACCCGGGCCCGCCCCGCGGGCACCTGCCGCTGAGCGGCCGCGACACCGCACCGCCCCGACGGGGGCCCGGACCGGCGCACGCCGGACCGGGCCCCCGTCGGCCGTTCGGCGAGGCGTACGATCATGAGCCGGTGCGCGGACGTACAGGGGTGGCAGGCGGCATGGATGTCTCGTCGGGAGGTCCTTGGGCGGGTACGGGGCTGGACCCTCTGGGCGCGCGGGTCCTGGAGTTCCTGGTGGGCCACCCCTCGGCGGACGCCGCCGCGGTGGCCGAGGCGGTCGGCACGTCCGCGGGCGGGGCCGAACGCGCCCTGCGGGCGCTGGAGGACGAACTCCTGGTCATCCGCATCCCCGGCGGGTCCCCGCGCTGGAAGGCCGGCCCACCCCGCTCGTCACTGGGTTCGCTGCTCGCCCGACGGCGGAGCGAACTGGCCCGCACGGAGCTGTTCATGGAGCAGCTCGACGAGCTCTACCGCTCCGCCGCGCACCCCGGCGCACCCGACCTGGTGGAGGTGCTGGAGCACGCCGACGAGGTGGCCGCCCGCTACGCGCACCTGCTGAAGGGCAGCCGGAGCGAGGTGCTGCACCTGGCGAAACCACCGTATGTGACGGAGACCGCGGACGACTCGGGGCACCGGGACCCGGACCGCACCGCCGTCACCCCCGGCGTGCGGCTGCGGTCGGTGTACGAGGCCGACGGCTTCACGGACGAGGTGTCCCTGCAGACCGCGATCCGCGGCACCGCGGTGGGCGGTGAATTCCGCCTCGGCACGCGGCTCCCCGTGAAGCTGGCCCTCTTCGACCGGACCGCCGCCCTTCTCCCGCTCCACGGCGACCGCCCCTCGGCGGGCTCGCTGGTGGTGTACTCCCCGGCCCTGATCGAGGTGTGCGTGGCGCTCTTCGAGGGCATCTGGGAACGCGCGACGCCGGTCTCGCTGGAGAGCCGCCAGGACTGGCCCGCCCCGCGCCGCGAGCGTGAGGCGGTGGAGACCGACGAACGGACCCGGGAGATCCTCCATTTGATGGCGACGGGGATGAAGGACGACGCCATCGCCCGGGTGCTCGGCGTGAGCCGCCGGACGGTGCAGAAACACGTCAGTGAGGCGGGCACCGCGCTCGGCGCCCGGACGCGGTTCCAGATCGCGCTCCTCGCGCGTGAACGCGGCTGGCTGGACGGCTGAGTCGGCCCTGCACGGCCCTGCACGGCCCTGCACGGCCCTGCACGGCGCTGGACGGTTCCTTGGTCTGTGCTACACGCGCTGTTTGCCCGATAGAGAACATTCAATCACTGTAGGTGGCACATATTGGTGCGAACCTGGAGTGTATGCGTATTTCGGAGCTGTCGAATCCGTACGGCGCGACCGGCGCACGACCGACCGCGAGCGAGATCGTGGACCGCCCCTGGCGCATGCTGATCGGCGGCGCGGCGACCGAAGCGGCCTCGGGCGACACCATGGACGTCATCAACCCCGCGGACGAGACCGTGGTGACCCGGATACCTCTCGGCGGCGCCGCCGACGTCGACGCCGCGGTCGAGGCGGCCCTGACGGCCGCGCCCGCCTGGGCGGCCACCTCCGTCGCGGACCGGGCACGGGTGCTGGTCGCGCTCGCGGAGGCGATCGAGGCGCACGGCGAGGAACTGGCCTGGACCGACACCATCGACAACGGCAGCCCGATAGGGGTCATGCAGGGCGACTTCCGCGCGGCCGTCGCCCAGCTGCGCTACTTCGCCGGACTCGCCCTCCAACTGCGCGGCCAGACCATCCCCATGGCCGACCACGACGCCCTCGACTACACGCTGCGCGACCCCTTCGGCGTCGTCGGACGGATCGTCCCCTGGAACCACCCCCTGCTGTTCGCGGCCGCCCGCATCGCCGCGCCCCTCCTCGCCGGCAACACCGTCGTCCTGAAGCCCGCCGAGGCGACCTCGCTGTCCGCGCTGCGCCTGGGCGAACTCGCCGCCGGCCTCGTCCCGCCCGGCGTGCTGAACATCGTGCCGGGCATCGGCCGCGACGCGGGCGAACGGCTGGTGACCCACCCCGACGTCCCGCGCATCGCGTTCACCGGTTCGTCCACCACGGGACGCCGCGTCCAGGCCCGCGCGGCGAGCGCCGCGGTCAAGACCGTCACCCTCGAACTGGGCGGCAAGAACCCGCTGATCGTCTTCGCCGACGCCGACGTGCACGCGGCGGTCGACGGCGCGGTGGCGGGCATGAACTTCACCTGGCAGGGCCAGAGCTGCGGATCCACCTCGCGCCTGCTCGTCCACAGCTCGCTGTACGAGGACGTGGTGACCGAGGTGGGCAGGCGTATGGACGCCATGCGCCTCGGCGACCCGGCGGACCCCGCCACGGACGTCGGCCCCCTGGTCTCGGCGGAGCACTACCGCAAGGTGACCTCCTACATCCGGGCGGGGCTCTCCGACCCCGCCCTACGCCTCGTCGCGGGCGGCAGCGCCGTGCACCGCCCCGGCTACTACGTCCGGCCCACCCTCTTCTCCGCCCCCGCCGGCCCCACCGGGCCGCTGTTCCAGGAGGAGATCTTCGGCCCGGTGCTGGTGGCGGCGCCCTTCGACTCGTACGACCAGGCGATCACCGAGGCCATCGCGCTGTCGTACGGCCTGACCGCCGGCGTCTGGACCACCGGCCTGCACACCGCCATGGCCGCCGCCCGCGACCTGCGCGCCGGCTACGTGTGGGTCAACGCCAGCTCGGCGCACGTCCCCGGTGCCGCCTTCGGCGGGGTGAGGAACTCGGGCGTCGGCCGTGAGGAGGGCATGGAGGAGCTGGAGTCCTACACCCAGCCGAAGAACGTCTACGTGCGGTTCTGACCCCGCTCCCCACGCCACCGGGCGGGGTCCTTCCGCACCGCCGGGGCGAACCGCCCTCGGCGCCTTCCCGGAAGCCCTGCGCCGAGGTCCGTTCCCGTCGCCAGGGGACGCGGCCCCGCGCCGGTCGCGCGCCCGGTCCCTCGTTCGGCGGCCGACCGTACCGGCGCGCCCCCCATCACCCGTCATCCGTTCCCACGGGCACCGTCAAAGTGCCGTCAAGGCGCTCCGGGCCCGCGTCAGGAACCCGCTAACGAACCCCGTCGGGGGTACTCCGGGGCGCTTCGCTACGTACACCGGTTCTCCACCGGGGCCGCGGACCCGACCGGGTGCGCGGCATCGTCCCCACTCGACTACCGGGGTGTCTCCGCATGCCAGATGTGGCCTTCATCGTCCTCACCATCGCCGTCTTCGCCGTGCTCGGTCTCGTGGCCAAGGGGGCGGAGCGGCTGTGAGCGTCGAAAACGCCGTCGGACTCGTCGTCGCCGTGGCCCTGGTCGGTTACCTGGTGCTGGCGCTGATCTACCCGGAGAAGTTCTAGTGAACGACACCCTCGCGGGCTGGCTCCAGATCCTCGCGCTCGTCGGCGCGCTGGCCCTGAGCTACCGGCCCCTGGGCGACCACATCGCCCACACCCTCACCACCGCCAAGCACCTTCGCGTCGAGCGCCTCGCGTACCGGCTCGGCGGGGTCGACGGTGACGCGGACCAGAAGTGGTCCGTCTACCTGCGGAGCGTGCTGGCCTTCTCGGCCGTCTCCGTCCTCTTCCTCTACGCCTTCATGCGGCTGCAGAGCCACCTGCTGCTGTCCATAGGCATGCCCGCCGTGACGCCCGGCGTGTCCTTCAACACGGCCACATCCTTCGTCACCAACACCAACTGGCAGTCCTACTCCGGTGAGTCCACGATGGGCCACCTGGTGCAGATGGCCGGTCTCGCGGTGCAGAACTTCGTCTCGGCGGCCGTCGGCATCGCCGTCGTCGCCGCCCTCATCCGGGGCTTCACCCGCAGGAAGACCGACCGCGTCGGCAACTTCTGGGTGGACCTCACCCGGATCGTCGTGCGGGTCCTGCTCCCGCTGGCCTTCGTCTTCGCGATCGTGCTGGTCGCCGGCGGCGCCGTGCAGAACTTCCACGGCGTGGACTCCATCTCGACGCTCATCGGCGACCACCAGAGCCTGACCGGCGGTCCGGTCGCCTCGCAGGAGGTCATCAAGGAACTGGGCACCAACGGCGGCGGTTTCTACAACGCCAACTCCGCCCACCCCTTCGAGAACCCCAACGCCTTCACCAACTGGCTGGAGATCTACCTCCTGCTGGTGATCGCGACCTCCCTGCCGCGGACCTTCGGCCGCATGGTCGGCGACAACCGCCAGGGCTACGCGATCATCGCCGTGATGGGCGTCATTTGGGCCGCCTCGGTCGCCGTCGTCACCGTCAACGAGCTGCACAGCGTGAGCAGCCAGGCCGGTCACGTGGCGGGCGGCATGATGGAGGGCAAGGAGCAGCGCTTCGGGGTGTGGGGCTCGGCCCTGTTCGCCGTGTCGACCACCCTCACCTCCACCGGCGCGGTCAACTCCTTCCACGACTCGTACTCGCCGATCGGCGGCGGGATGACGATCTTCAACATGATGCTCGGCGAGATCGCCCCCGGTGGTACCGGCTCGGGCCTCTACGGCATCCTCATCCTGGCGATCATCGCGGTCTTCGTGGCCGGCCTGATGGTCGGCCGCACCCCGGAGTACCTGGGCAAGAAGCTCGGCGGCCGGGAGATGAAGTTCGCCTCCCTCTACATCCTCACCACCCCGGCGATCGTCCTGATCGGTGCCGGCCTCGCCATGGCGATGCCGGGTCAGCGCGCGGGCATGCTCAACTCCGGCGCGCACGGCTTCTCCGAGGTGCTCTACGCCTTCACCTCGGCCGCCAACAACAACGGTTCGGCGTTCGCGGGCCTCACCGTCAACACCGACTGGTACAACACCGCGCTCGGCCTGGCCATGCTCTTCGGCCGCTTCCTGCCGATCGTGTTCGTCCTGGCGCTGGCCGGCTCCCTGGCCCGCCAGCAGCCGGTGCCGGCCACGGCGGGCACGCTGCCCACCCACCGGCCGCAGTTCGTCGGCCTGCTGACGGCCGTGATCCTGATCGTCGTCGGCCTCACCTACTTCCCGGCCCTGGCGCTGGGTCCGCTCGCGGAAGGCCTGTCCTGATGTCCCTGACCACCCTCGAACCCCCCGCGTCGCCGGGGGGCGCCCCGACCGAGCCGCAGCAGCCGCACCGGGTCCCCGGCGGCATGCTGGACCCGAAGCAACTGGTCAGCTCGCTCCCGGAGGCGTTCAAGAAGCTCGACCCCCGGGTGATGGTCAAGAACCCGGTCATGTTCGTGGTCGAGGTCGGCGCCGTCCTGACCACCCTGTCGGCCGTCAAGGACCCGAGCATCTTCTCCTGGGTCATCACACTGTGGCTCTGGCTGACCGTCGTCTTCGCCAACCTCTCCGAGGCCGTGGCCGAGGGCCGCGGCAAGGCGCAGGCCGAGACCCTGCGCCGGACGAAGACAGACACCGTCGCCCGCCGGCTCACCGACTGGCGTCCCGGCGCGACCTCGTCGGGCGAGGAGGAGGTCCCCGCCTCCGGGCTGAGGCTGGGCGACCACGTCGTCGTCGAGGCCGGGCAGATCATCCCGGGTGACGGTGACGTCGTGGAGGGCGTCGCGTCGGTCGACGAGTCGGCGATCACGGGGGAGTCGGCTCCGGTCATCCGGGAGTCCGGTGGCGACCGTTCGGCGGTGACGGGCGGCACGAAGGTGCTGTCGGACCGGATCGTCGTGCGCATCACCTCCAAGCCCGGTGAGACGTTCATCGACCGCATGATCGCGCTGGTGGAGGGCGCGGCCCGGCAGAAGACGCCCAACGAGATCGCGCTGAACATCCTGCTGGCGTCGCTGACCATCGTCTTCCTGCTGGCGGTCGTCACCCTGCAGCCGTTCGCGATCTACGCGGGCGCAGAGCAGAGCATCGTGATCCTCGCCGCGCTCGTCGTCGCGCTCATCCCGACGACCATCGGCGGCCTGCTGTCGGCGATCGGCATCGCCGGCATGGACCGCCTGGTGCAGCGCAATGTGCTCGCCATGTCCGGCCGGGCCGTCGAGGCCGCCGGCGACGTCAACACCCTGCTGCTCGACAAGACCGGCACCATCACCTTCGGCAACCGCCAGGCGTCGGAGTTCCTGCCGGTCAAGGGAACGACCGCCGCCGAGCTGGCCAATGCCGCGCAGTTGTCGTCGCTTGCCGACGAGACGCCCGAGGGGCGTTCCGTGGTCGTCCTGGCGAAGGAGAGGTACGGGCTGCGCGAGCGGCACGAGGGCGAACTCGGCCACGCCGAGTTCGTGCCCTTCACCGCGCAGACCCGGATGTCCGGCGTCGACGTCGACGGCCGCCAGGTCCGCAAGGGCGCCGCGTCCGCGGTGACCGCGTGGGTCGCCGGCAACGGCGGCCGGGCCGACGAGGAGGTGCAGTCGCTGGTCGACCGCATCTCGCAGTCCGGCGGCACGCCGCTCGTCGTCGCCGCCAAGGAGAACGGCACCGCCCGGGTGCTGGGCGTGATCCACCTCAAGGACGTCGTCAAGCACGGCATGCGGGAGCGGTTCGACGAGCTGCGGCGGATGGGCATCCGCACGGTCATGATCACCGGTGACAACCCGCTGACGGCCAAGGCGATCGCCGACGAGGCGGGCGTGGACGACTTCCTCGCGGAGGCCACGCCCGAGGACAAGATGGCGCTGATCAAGCGCGAGCAGGCGGGCGGCAAGCTCGTCGCCATGACCGGCGACGGCACCAACGACGCCCCGGCGCTGGCCCAGGCCGACGTGGGCGTGGCCATGAACACCGGCACCTCGGCCGCCAAGGAGGCCGGGAACATGGTGGACCTGGACTCCGACCCCACCAAGCTCATCGAGATCGTCGAGATCGGCAAGCAGCTGCTCATCACCCGCGGCGCGCTGACCACCTTCTCCATCGCCAACGACGTCGCGAAGTACTTCGCGATCATCCCCGCGATGTTCGCGGTCGCCTACCCGGGCCTGGACAAGCTCAACATCATGCAGCTGCACAGCCCGGCGTCGGCGATCACCTCGGCGATCATCTTCAACGCCCTGATCATCATCGTGCTGATCCCGCTCGCCCTGCGCGGCGTGCGCTACCGGCCCTCGTCGGCCTCGGCACTGCTGAGCCGCAACATCTGGGTCTACGGCCTGGGCGGTCTCGTGCTGCCGTTCGCCGGCATCAAGGTGATCGACCTGATCATCCAGTTCATCCCCGGCCTCAGCTGACAGAAGAAGGCGATCCATCATGTCCGGCTCCCTGCCCGCCGTGGTCCGCAACCACATGGCCGCCCTGAGGATGCTGCTGGTGTTCACGGTGCTCCTGGGCATCGCCTACCCGCTGGCCGTCACCGGCGTCGCCCAGGCGGCGTTCTCCGACCAGGCCAACGGCTCCAGGATCACCCAGGACGGCAAGACCGTCGGTTCCAGCCTCATCGGCCAGAACTTCACCCTCCCCAAGAAGAACCCGGACGACGCCGAGGAGGCCGCCCGCCCGGACCCGAAGTGGTTCCAGCCGCGTCCCGGCGGCTACGACCCGCTCGTCACCGGCGCCTCCAACCTCGGCCCGAACGACGAGGGCCTGGTGACGACCATCAAGGAACGCCGGGCCGCCGTCGCCGAGTTCGACGGAGTCGCCCCCGAGGACGTGCCGGTCGACGCCGTCACGGCCTCCGGCTCCGGCCTCGACCCGCACATCTCACCCGAGTACGCCCGCGAGCAGGCCGAGCGGGTCGCCCGGGCCCGCGGCCTGGACGCCGGCGCCGTGCGCACGCTGGTGGAGGACCACGTCCAGGGCCGGATCCTCGGCTTCCTCGGCGAGGAGCGCGTCAACGTCGTGGAACTCAACCGGGCGCTGACCGATCTGAAGTGACGTCCCGTCACTGTCGAACCGCCCGCACCACGCCGCCCGTACAAGGAGGGACATCCGGTGACGCAGCCAGTCGTCCCGGCCCCGGCCGGCACCCCCCGGGGACGGCCCGGCAGACTCAAGGTCTTCCTCGGGGCGGCCCCCGGAGTCGGCAAGACCTACCGCATGCTCGACGAGGCCCGGCGCCGGGCCGCCCGCGGCACCGACGTCGTCGTGGGCTACGTCGAGTGCCACAGGCGCCCGCGCACCGAGGAGATGCTCGACGGCCTCGAGATCGTGCCCCGCGCCGAACGCGACTACCGCGGCACCGCCTTCACCGAGATGGACCTCGACGCCGTCCTCGCCCGCGCACCCGAGGTGGCGCTCGTCGACGAGATGGCCCACACCAACATCCCCGGCGGACGCCACACCAAGCGCTGGCAGGACATCGAGGTGCTCCTCGCGGCCGGGATCGACGTGATCACGGCCGTCAACATCCAGCACCTGGAGTCGCTCAACGACGTCGTCGAGAAGATCACCGGCGTGCCGCAGCGGGAGACCGTCCCGGACGAGGTCGTCCGCCGCGCCGACCAGATCGAGCTGGTCGACATGCCCGCCGACGCGCTGCGCCGCCGCATGGCGCACGGCAACGTCTACGCCCCGGAGAAGGTCGACGCGGCCCTGTCGAACTACTTCCGCGTCGGCAACCTCACCGCGCTGCGCGAACTCGCCCTGCTCTGGGTCGCCGGACGCGTGGACGAGGCGCTGCAGAGGTACCGCTTCGAGCACGGCATCGGCGGTGTCTGGGAGACCCGGGAGCGGGTCGTCGTCGCCGTGACCGGCGGCCCGGAGGGCGAGACCCTCATCCGCCGCGCCGCCCGCATCGCCGCCCGCTCGGCCGGCGGGGACCTGCTCGCCGTCCACATCGTGCGCAGCGACGGCCTGGCCGACGCCTCACCCGCCGCCCTGACCCGGCAGCGGGCCCTGGTGGAGAGCCTCGGCGGCACCTTCCACCCGGTCGTCGGCGACCACGTCCCCGACGCGCTCCTGGACTTCGCGCGGGCCGAGAGCGCCACCCAACTGGTGATGGGCACCAGCCGCCGCGGCCGGCTCGCACGGTTCCTGACCGGACGCGGCGTCGGCGAGACCATCGTGGAACACTCCGGCGACATCGACGTCCACATGGTCACCCATGAACGCGCCGGACGCGGACGCCTCCTGCCCGTCCCCTCCAGCAGCCTGCCCCTGGCCCGCAAGGTGGCCGGACCCGTCGCCGGGTTCGTGCTGCCCGTGCTGCTCACCACGGTCCTCGCGAACTCCCGCGGGCACCTGAACCTCACCAGCGAGGCCCTGCTCTTCCTGCTGACCGTCGTGGGCGTCGCCTGCATCGGCGGCGTCGTCTCCGCGCTGCTCGCGTCCGTGACGGCGTCGCTGCTGCTCAACTACTACTTCATACCGCCCCTCGGCCGGTTCACCATCGGCGAGACCAACAACGTGCTGGCGCTGGCCGTCTTCGCGCTCGTGGCCGTGACCGTCGCGACGATCGTGGACCGCTCGCTGCGGCTGTCCCGGCGCGCGGCGAGCGCCACCGCGGAGGCCGAGACGCTGTCCTCCCTCGCCGGGGGCATCCTGCGCGGCGACCAGGCCGTCGAGGTGCTGCTGCACCGAACGCGGGAGGCCTTCGGCATGGAGTCCGCGGAACTCGCGCACCACTCCGACGGCGGCCCGGTGCCGGTCGACGACCCCGCCGAGGGCGTGGTGGCCGTCCCCGTCGGACCCGACGACGTCCTCGTCCTGCGAGGCCGGCGCCTCGCGGCCTCGGAGCGGCGCGTGCTCATCGCCTTCGCCGGGCACGTGGCCTCCGCCCTCGAACGGGCCCGGCTGGCCGAGGCCGCCGCCGAGGTGGAGCCGGTCAGGGCGGCCGACCGGATGCGGACGGCACTGCTCGCGGCCGTCAGCCACGACCTGCGCACCCCGCTCGCCGGTGCCTGGGCGGCCGTCAGCTCGCTGCGCAGCCGCGAGGTCGAGTTCTCCGCCGAGGACCAGGAGGAACTGCTGGCCACCGCCGAGGTCTCCCTGGACCGGCTCAACCGGCTGGTGGACAACCTCCTCGACATGAGCCGGCTGCAGGCCGGCGCGCTCAGCCTCGTCCTGGAGCCGGCCTCGGTGGCCGAGGTGGCCTCCCTCGCCCTCGACAGCCTCCCCGAGAGCGCCGTCCCCGTCACCACCCGGGGACTGGACGGCATACCGTTCGCGCTCGCGGATCCGCCGCTCCTGGAACGCGTCATCGCCAACCTGGTGACCAACGCCCGGCGGCACGCCCCCGAGGGCACCGCCGTCCTGCTCAGCGCCAGCTCCCTCGGCCCGCGCATCGAGCTGCGGGTCGCGGACCGCGGCCCCGGGCTCCGGCCCGCAGACCGGGAGCGGGTCTTCGAACCCTTCCAGCGGCTGGGCGACACCGACAACACCACCGGCCTCGGCCTCGGGCTCGCCCTCTCCCGCGGGCTGACCGAGGCGATGGGCGGCACCCTCACCCCCGAGGACACCCCTGGCGGAGGTCTCACCATGGTCCTGTCCCTGCCCACCGCCGGCGGTCCGGCCGACCAGCCCGCCGACCCCGTCGGCGGCGAGGAGGCGCTGACATGAGGCGCGTCCTGATCGTCGACGACGAACCGCAGATCCTGAAGGCACTGGACATGGACCTGACGGCACGTCACTACGCCGTCGCCACCGCGCCCGACGGCACCACCGCGCTCCTGCTGGTGTCCCGGCAGCCGCCCGACGCCCTCATCCTCGACCTCGGCCTGCCCGACATGCCCGGGACCGACATCATCCACGGCGTACGGGCCTGGAGTCCGCTGCCCATCATCGTGGTATCCGGGCGGACCGGTCCGGCCGACAAGGTCGAGGCGCTCGACGCGGGGGCCGACGACTTCGTCACCAAGCCGTTCTCCATGGACGAGCTGGCCGCCCGGCTGCGCGCCGTGCTGCGCCGCCCGCCCGCGCTGCAGGAGCCCGAGACGGTCGCCATCGCGGACTACCGCGTCGACCTGGGCGCGTTCACCGTCGAGCGCCGCGCCGGCACGGGCGATGCCCCGCGGCTCACGCCCACCGAGTGGCGGCTGATCGCCCCGCTGCTGCGCAACCCGGGGCGCCTGATCACCGGGCGCCAGCTGCTGCGCGACGTGTGGGGTCCCGGCAACGAGAAGCGCACCAACTACCTGCGCGTCTACCTCGCCACCCTGCGGCACAAACTGGAACCGGACCCCGCCCACCCGCGCCACCTGATCACCGTGCCCGGCATGGGCTACCGCTTCGAGCCCTGAGCCGGCGCACAACGAGCGGCCCGCCCGGTGAGCCCACCGGGCGGGCCGCGTCGTACGCGTCAGGGCGCTCCGAGGGCGTGCCTCGTCCCGGCGCTTCCTGACGACGCCCTGACGCGCGCCCTCGCGGCGGCGTCAAGGCGCCGGCTTGCCCGCCTCGCTGTGAGCGCGATGTATCGGTATTCCTGCTGATTCATCACCCCATGGGTGGCGGGGTGATCGCGGGCTCACCGTTGCTGTACATTCCGCGCTTCCGCCGTGACACAAGGAAAAGGGTCCATGAGTACTCGCCGCCTGACCGCCGCACTCGCTCTCCCCCTCGCGCTGCCGCTCGCCGCCTGCGGCGCGGAGAAGGGATCCGCGCCGGCCGTCGCCGGGAGTCCCGCGGCGACGCCGTCCGTCGAACAGTCCCGCCAGAGCCCCAAGTCGCCGGAGGAGTTCCTCGACCTCGCGGAAGCGGCGATGTCCGGCGAAAGCGGATGGACCTTCTCGGTCACGGGCAGTGAGGGGCTGACCCTTCAGGGACAGCGGAGCGCTGCCACGTACCGGGCCACGGTCCACCGCGGTACGGACCCCGAGGCGTTGCACTCCGAGGGGGTCAGCACCAACAGCAAGGGGACGAAGAAGAGCGAGGAGATCTATGTCGTGGACGGCACGGCATACGTGAAGGAGGACGGTGCGGCGTGGAAGCACGCACCCGCTTCCGACCCCGAGATGGAGAACAAGACCGAGGACCCGGTCGCGGCCGTCGCGGAGTTCAGGACGTACGCGAAAGCCGCCGGCGGCGGCGATGTGAAGCTGACGAAGGCACGCGGCACGGTCGAACTCCGAGTGACCGGCGGCAGGCAGAAACTGGCCGCCGTAAAGGACCGGGCGTGGGCGAAGAAGGCGCGGCGGGAGTTCGCACCCACGGCCGAGCAGTTGCGCGACGCCGGTGTCCCCGTGAACGACGACCAGCTGACCCTGTCCCGGCTCCAGGAGGTCCTGGTCCTGGACGCGACGACATACCGGGTCAGGAGCCACCGCTATGAGCTCGAAATCCTCGTCCCGTATGCGGGCGGCGGGGACATCGCGTACGAGCAGGACGTCCGTGAGGAGAACCAGGGCGCGTACGCGGGGCGCATCGAACTGCCCGGCGACGTCGGCGCGTGACCAAGTGCCGCAGGGGCCCGGTGACTCCGGGGAGCGGGAGGATCAGTGCCCGTGCGCCCCGGCGCGGTGCACCGGGCCGTGCGGCTCGCCGCAGTGGCCGCCCGCCGCGCCGGCCGGGGTGGCGCCCACGGTGAGGAGTTCGGCGGGCGCGTGGTCGACCTGCAGGGTGGTGTGGGTGAGCCCGTAGTCCGCGCCCAGCAGATGCTCCAGGTCGCGGCGGACGGCGTGGCAGTCCCCGCCCGGCTCGACCAGGACGTGCGCCGACAGCGCCGGCTGACCGGAGGTGATCGTCCAGATGTGCAGGTCGTGGACCTCGGTGACCGCCTCGTGGGCGGCCAGCCGGTCGCCCACCTCGTCCGGGTCCAGGCCCGCCGGGGCCGCCTCCAGGAAGATCCGCCCCGAGTCGCGCACCAGGCCGCACCCCGCCCTGAGCATGAGGCCGACCACCACGAGCGTCGCGATGGCGTCGGCGCGGACGAAGCCGGTCAGCAGGACGACGAGGCCCGCGACGGCGGTGCCGATGAAGGCGTACAGGTCGTTCAGCACGTGCTGGAACGCGCCCTCGACGTTGAGGGACGTGCGGTTGGCCCGCGACAGGCACCAGGCCGCGCCGATGTTGACGACCACTCCGGCCAGCGCGGTGACCAGGACCGGGCCGCCCGCCACGTCCGGCGGCGAGACGAGCCGCCGCACCGCCTCGTACGCCAGCCACGCGGCGAGCAGCAGCAGGGTGATGCCGTTCGCCTGCGCCGAGAGGATCTCGGCCCGCTTGAGCCCGTACGTGAAACCGCCCCGCGCCGGGCGCGCCGCCAGCCGCATCGCCACGAGCGCCAGCACGATGGAGGCGGCGTCGGTGAGCATGTGCGCGGCGTCGGAGAGCAGGGCGAGTGACCCCACCAGCAGACCGACGACGACCTCGACGGCCATGAAGCCGGCGATCAGGCCCAGCGCGAGGCCCAGCCAGCGCCGGTCGGCGTTCTCGGCCACCCCATGCGCGTGACCGTGACCGTGCCCATGCCCGTGCTCATGTGCGTGCTCGTGACCGTGCGCGTTCATGGTGCGGTGACCTCCCCGTTCCAGGTGCGACACCCGCAGGGAAGCACATGGGTGCCGTGATCGGCAAAGACTGCACCGGTGACCGTTGTCAACTTCGGTAAGACGACGGTGACCTGCGCCGGTGCCCGGCGGGTCGGGGAGCGGACGGAGCCCCCGGCCGCGCCCGGCGCCGGGGGCGCCGGGAGGCGGCGAGCCTCCCGGGCGCCCCCCCGCGGGGTCAGGGGGTCGGGTTCGCTCCGCGGGTCGCGAGCATTCCGGCCATCAGGCGGATCTCCGCCTCCTGGCCCTCGACCATGCCCGCCGCCAGGCGCCGCACCTGGTCGGTCCGTGCGAGGTCCGCGGCCGCGGCCGCCATTTCCACACCGCCCTTGTGGTGGGCGGTGAGCAGTTGGAGATAGAGGACCGCGGCGGCTCTGCCGTGGGCCGCCCCGAGGCGTCGCAGGTCGGCGTTCGTGGCCATGCCGGGCATCAGCGACCCGTCGTGCGGCGAGTAGGCCATGCCGTGGCCCATCCACCCCATGGGCGGCTGCGAGGACGACTTGGGCAGCCTCCAGACGTCCAGCCAGCCCAGCAGCATGCCGCGCTGGTTGGCCTGGGTGTTGATGACGTCGTAGGCGAGCCTGCGGACGTCCTCGTCGTCCGTGCGGTCGCGGACGATCAGTGACATCTCCACCGCCTGCTGGTGGTGGATCGCCATGTCGCGCGCGAAACCGGCGTCCGGCGAGTCCGTGCCCGGGGTGCCCCCGCTGCTGGGGCGCGCCGTCAGCAGGGTGAAGGCCAGGGCCGCGAGCACGACCAGCGCCATGCCGCCGGCGAGCACGAGCAGCGGCCTGCCCGCGCCCCGGGCGGCGGTCACGAGGCCTTGCCCCCGGTGCAGGGCGCGCCGGGCTCCGGGGTCTGGTCGCCCTGCACATAGGTGTCGAAGAACGTCGCCACGCGCGGGTCGTCCGCCTTGGTGACGCCCAACTGGTGGCCCCACGCGGTGAGGGTGATCGGCGAGGCCTGGTCGGCGTACGGGCTCATCAGCGAGTAGGGGGTCTTCGAGACCCGGGCGCTGAGCGTCGTGACGTCGGCGTCCGTCGCCTTGCCGGTGTACGTCACCCACACCGCGCCGTGCTCCAGGGCGTGCACGGCGTTCTCATTGGCGAGGGGCTTGTCGTAGACGTCGCCGTTGCAGTTCTGCCAGACGGGGCTGTGGTCGCCGCCGGCAGGCGGGCTCATGGGGTACTCGACGGTCTTGTCGACGTGGTTCTGCGTGAGGCCGGACCACGTCTTCTCCCCGCTGACGGAACCGGCCGCCGCGGACTTCGCGTCGTCGCCGCCGCTGTCGTTCGCGGCGTTGACGAGGTAGACGCCGCCGCCGACCAGACCGACGAGGACCGCCGTGCAGGCGGTGATGGTGATGACGCGGTTGCGGCGTTCGCGGGCCTGCTCCTGGCGGCGTATCTCCTCGACGCGCGCACGGCGGTCTGTGGCCCTGGCCTTGGAAGGGGGGGAACCCATGGCATGTCCTGATTCCCCGCCGCGTCGGTCACGCGGCGGTGCTGGTGGAAGGGTCGGATGACGATCGGCGCGCACCGGCGGTCGCCGCCGGTGCGGTCGGCCTTCTACGTCCGCTGGATCTGGAGCATGTGCAGGTCGAGGGAGCGCACGGTGCCGGGGGACGGCGCGCCCAGTCCCGCGGCGGCGACCGCGGGCGGCCACACCGACGGCGGTTCCGCGCCGGGGAGGTGCGGCAGGGGAGCGGAGCCCAGGGTCACCGGCGTGTGCTCCGCGGGGGAGCAGCCGTTGCCGCGTCCGCCGGGGTCGTGGGCGTCCGTGCAGACCTCGTCGGCGACGTACGCGAGGTGCGAGGAGACGAGGGTGCGGGCCGGGCCGTACACGTCTTCCGGAGGCCCGGCGTGGCCGCAGATCCCGAGGGCGGCGAGCAACCCGCACAGGACGAGGACGACACCGTTCACGCGGGCGGGTATCGCACCGCCTCGGCCGGCTCCTCCGTCACTGCGCATCGCGGCAGATCGTACCCGCCGCCGCGCGCCGTATCCGCGCCGGGTGCGCTCCGGCGGGAAACCGGCGTGCCCGCCACCGGGGAGCCGTGCCAGGCTGCTCCGCATGGACGTTCGCCTGCAGCCGTGGTCGGAGGGAGCCCTTCCGCTCCTCCGGCTGATCAACACGCATGAGATGCGGCGGCACGTCGGCGGCCCGGAGCCCGAGGAGCTGCTGCTCGCCCGGCACGAGCGCTACCTCGCCCTGCCGGAAGCCGGCCTGGGGCGCATGTACGCCGTACTCCTCGGCGAGGAGCCGGTCGGCAGCATCGCCTACCACCGCCGCGACTGGCGGGGCGAGGCTATCTACGAGACGGGGTGGAACGTCCTGCCGCCGTACCAGGGCCGGGGCATCGCCGCCGCCGCCGGTGCCGCGCTGGTCGCCGTCGTGCGCGAGGCCGCCCGAGAGGCGGGGGCTCCCCGCGCGCTGCACGCCTTCCCGTCCGTGCGGAACGCCCCGTCGAACGCCCTGTGCCGCCGCCTCGGGTTCGCCCTGCGCGGCGCCTGCGATGTCGAGTACCCGAGGGGCAGCGGCACGATGATGCGCAGCAACGACTGGCGCCTCGAACTCGCCGCGCCGCACCGGGCGGTGCCTCGCTGAGACACGCGCCCGGGCCCGTCACGCCGCCCCCGGCCGCAGCGGCTTCCTGGGAAAACCTCGTTGGCCGTGCCGACGCCCCGGGGGATCATCAGGTGCCCCGTCCGTTCGCGCGGCGGCGGTCGTTCGTGTGCCGTCCTGGGAGGGGTCCTGCATGCCGCCTGAACCGGTAGTCCTGCGCGTGTTCGGAGACGGGCCGTTCGCCGAGATGGGAGAGCCCGCGTCGGCCGTTGTCGACGACACGTCGCGGCTCGTGGCCGTGGGCGGGGACCTCGGCGCCCTTCAGTGGAGGGGCAGCGGGACCGGGAATTCCAGATGGACGGGGCACCGGGTCGGCGTGTACGAGCGGGACGGCCTGCGGTGCAGGCATCTGGTGCGGTCCCGTCACCCCGTGCGAACCCTCGCGTTCCACCCCGTGCTTCCCCTGCTCGCCGTCGGCACCGGCCGTTACGACGGCGGCTACTGCTTCGAGGGCGAGCTGCTGCTGATCCACCTCGACACCGGTGACGTCGTGTCCGTCCTGCACCACAGCCGGGAGGTGCTCCACGCGGAGTGGCTCAGCGGAACGGCACTGCGGCTGGTCCTGGCGCCGTCCGACGACTGGGACAACCCGCGCGCACACGAGCAGGGGCATGCGGTCGTCGTCACACGCGCGGACTGGGGCTCGGTCGGGCGGAGGACGGTCGGCGCCGACGAACTGGCCGCCCCCGCGGTGCCGGCGCCCAGGCAGGACCACCGAGCGGACGCCCGCCGGCTCCTGGCCGACCTCGCGGCCGCCGCCGGCCGCACGTGGTTCGTACGCCGAAGGGTGTGGGCCGTCGAAGGGCTGGAGGACGGCCGCGTCCTGGCCGCGCTGGACGGGGTGCTGGCGGAGGCGTGGCTGCCCTCGGGCGAGCGGCACTGGGCGGTAGAGGACGAGGAAGGAGGCCGGCAGCTGCTCATGGCCTCCGGCGGCGCGTCCGTGTGGGCCAACGCCGAACGCGGAGCTCGTCGCAGGGGAGGACGCCGGGAGACGTCCGCGCCTCGCCTCGCCCGGATCTCCGCGGACACGGGGCAGGTGCTGGAGACCCTGAGTACGGGCGTGTTCTCGATTCTCGTCGCCGGCGGCGGCCGGGCGGTCCTGCGGCCCGTGGAGGACCGCCGCAACAGTCGCAGCCGGCTGACGATGTTCGACCTCGAGGGTCCGGCCGACGGCCCGGAGGCCGGCCCCTTCGACCTCGTCAACCACCCGTTCGCGGTCCGTGGCGCGAGCCGTCCCTACGTCCTGGTGGGCACCGACCCGGACAAGCCCCACAGGGACAAGTGGGTCGCGGCCCTCGGTGCCGACGGGGAGTTGCGGCGGCTCTACCCGCACTCCTGGGTGCCGGCGGAGCATCACTTCGGAGGTCCCGCGGTCGAGATCGGGCAGTCTCTGGTGTACGCCGGGGCCGTCCACCACGGCCATGGGCTGCAACCCGGTGGAGCCTACGTCGTACGCAGGTCCCCGAACGGAGCGGTGCGGTGGCAGCACCGGAGCGATCACCCCGTCACCGCCCTGGAAACCGACGGGGACACCGTCTACGCCGCCTGCAACTCCGGTGCCCTCACGGCGCTGGACGCCGGCGACGGTACGGTGCGATGGCACACCGACCTCGCGGTCGACGGCGCGCCGACCGCCGCCCTGTCCCTCGCGGTGACGCCCCTGGGACGCCTGCTCGTGGGGACCGTCGACGGCCGTGTACTCGAGTGCGCCCTCTGAACCGCACGCTCTGAACCGCCGGGTCAACGGCGGTGGCGGGCCCGGCGTTTGGGGGAGCGGCGGTCCGTCACCAGGAAGAGGACCAGCAGCGCCGCGACGACGCAGATCGCCACCGTCTCGGCCGTGAAGAGCAGTTCGCCGATCCCGCGGTCCCTCGCCTCCACGGGAGGGACGTAGACCTCCCGCGACGGGCCGCCGGAGGGCGCGCCGTGGGGCAGGAGGAGGCGCGGGGGCGCCGTGCGGAGGCTCATCGCCGACCAGTATCGCGGCTTCGGTCCCGCCGCGGGACGAGTCGGCCGGCAAGGGGGCGCCCGGGCCGGCGCCGCGCGCCGGGTCAGTCGGTGAGCGCCGGGTGCGCGGCGGGGCGGCGCAGGAGCCATCGCAGGAAGGTCCGCCGCGGCGGCCGCGCCCGCACCTTG
Source organism: Streptomyces sp. PA03-3a (assembly GCF_033792735.1). Taxonomy (NCBI): domain Bacteria; kingdom Bacillati; phylum Actinomycetota; class Actinomycetes; order Kitasatosporales; family Streptomycetaceae; genus Streptomyces; species Streptomyces sp. PA03-3a. Next base: position 55,691 of record NZ_JARAVM010000030.1, on the reverse strand, counting down.
CCGAACTCCAGCCCGCCCGCCAGTTCCACGCGCAGTCCGACCGGTGTCGCCGGGCCTGCCGCGGGCCGGATGTCCACCGTGCCGAATGCGACGGTCAGTTCGTCGGCGTCCACCACGATGCCGGGCCGGGTCACGAGCACCAGGGAACTTCCGCGGACGTCCATGTCGATGCGGAGGGTGTCCTGAGTGATCACTGCGTGGGTGAAGTCCAGCACCACCTCGCCCCACTCCGACCGGACCTCCATGCGCCGCGGCACGACCCACCGGTCGACGCGGCGGTACGAGCCCCCGCGGTTGTCGACGCGGACCACGTCCTTGACGTCCGGGGCGGCGGTACGCGGTGTCCCGGCGGCGGCCGGCAGGTCGGCGGTGAGCGGGGCCAGTTCGTCGAGCGTACGGGCCGACAGGGCGGCCTCCAGGCGCTCGTCCAGCTCGGCGGCGGACAGCAGCCCGTCGCCCGCGGCCACGGTCAGGACGTCCACGACCCGGTCCCGGTCCGCGTGCGAGGCCCGCAACGGGGGCGGCCCGGGCGGGGCGCCCGTAGCGGACGGCACACCGGTGGGCCGGATCTCTCCCGGCATGTCCCCACCCCGTTCCGGTCGGCGCCTCCGGGGAGACGCGATACACCATTCGCGAACTAACGCTATATCGCGTCATGGGCGCACGCCAAGCCCGCACCCCGCTCCACGCCGGGAGGGGGAACACCGGTGCGCCCGCGGCGGGTTTGCCGCCTGGGAGATGTCACAGACGGGGCGGCCGTCTTGTCCTTCCTGTGCACAGTCCCTGTTTGGAGGAACGCATGAGCGCTGAGCACGCACACTTGCCCCCGGGCGTCGAAGTGGTCGCGACCCTGCCCGAGGCGGCGGGCCGGATCCCGGCCGGCGCCGAGGCCAGGACGATCCGGGTCACCCTGGCGCCCGGTGACCCCGGAGCGCCGCCGCACCGCCACCCCGGGCCGGTCTTCGGCTACGTCACCGAGGGCGAGATCCTCTTCGAGCTGGAGGGGCAGCCGCCCCGGGTGCTCAAGGCCGGTGACGCCCTCTTCGAGCCCGGAGGCGACGTGATCCACTACCAGGGCGCCAACAACCTTCCCGATGCGCAGTCCCAGCTGGTGGTGATGATGTTCGCGCCTCCCGGCAGCCCGGTGCTGACCGTGGTCGGCGAGGAGGAACTGGCCGAACGGCGGCACCTGCGCGTCACGTCGTGAGGTTCCGCCGCTGAGTAGTCCTCGGCGGCGGGCCGGGTACGGGAAACCGTGAGGCTCCGGGTGGACCGGCCGTCGACCGAGTCCGGCTCGTCCGCCCGGAGCCTTTCATGCCGTCCGGGCCGGCTCGGGCCGATCGCCTTCGCTCATCCGGCACGGCGTTCACGGCGCCGGCGGCCGTCACCGGGCCGCCACGACGGACCGCGATCCGGGCGACGCCGGCAGCGTGCGGCAGTCAGGGGACGACGAAGCCGGGCCCGCGCCTCCCGGCGCCGAACCGCCGGCCGTCACCGCCACCGCGGCCCGGGCCGCGGGCCGACGAAACGCCCGGCGGCACGGACGGCAGGGACGGCACGGCCAGGACCGGGCAGCGGGCGTACGCGAAGCAGTGGGCCGCGACCGACGGCGCGAAGAGCCGCTGCCAGGGGCCGTGGGAACCGGCACCCACCACCAGTAGCGCCGCCCCGTCGCCGGCCACCTCCACGCGCCGGGCCCGGCCGCCCCAACGCCAGGACCGGGCGCAGCGACGGGTCCAGGGGCAGGTCGCCCTCGAAGACGGCGTCCAGGGCCACGAGCAGCCGGCGCCGGGCGAGCCGCCGCCACCGGTCCGGCTCCGGAGGGACAGGCGGCCATCGGCTCCGCGTCCCACCGGCACCGTCCCACGCCGCCTCCCAGGCGGTGACCACGGTCAGCACACACTCCCGGCGCCGGGCCTCCGCCGCGGCACGGCGCAGTGCCGCCCGGCTCCCGGGGGAGCCGCCGACGCCCACCACGACGCACTCTTCACGGACCTCGTTCATGCCTCCATCGAACTCCCCGGAGCGCGCGGACCGGAGGCCCTTGTCGCGATCCTGACGCCCCCCGCACGACCCGGGCGACCCGCGCCGTTAACGTTCGCGCGCTCACCGTCAACGTCGCGTCAGGGAGCACGGTCACCCCCCGGACCCCGGGCATAGCGTCCCTGATGCGTCCCGGACCGCCGGCCCCGGCCGGGGCGCCCCAGGAACCGCAGCGGGTGCCGCACCAGGAGGAAGCCATGACAGAGCTCACGTACGGGGACGACCCGGAGCCTTCGGATCCGTCCCCGGCCGGACGACACCGGGAGACGTTGTACGTTCCCGTCCGGCCGGGACCCGTGGGATGCGTCGCGCGCATGTTCCGCACGCCCCTGGGCGGCCGTACGGCCGTCGGCTTCACCACCGCGGAGCGTCTCGCGGAGACGCTCGGCCCCGACCAGCAGTGGATCCCCCTGTCGGAATCCGCGCTGCGGTCGCTGGCCCGCCCGCTCGGCGTCACGGCACTGACCGTGGACCCGCAGCTCGCCGCACCCGCCGTGTCGGACGTGCCGGAGGAGACCGGTCGCCGGCTCGACCCCCAGACTCTCGGGGTCCTCAGGGTCACCGGCGCGGTCGCGCTGGTCGACGCCCTCGCCCTGTGGATCGGCTGAAAGGAGCGCCGTCATGACTGCCGTCACCGAGCACTTGGAGACCGCGTACCCCGACGCCGACCTGTCGGTGTGGCCCGCGTCCGCCTCCTCCGCCCCCCACGGTGAGGTCACCGTGGGCGGGGTCGCCCTGACCGAGGTCGCCGAACGCTTCGGCACCCCGGCGTACGTCCTGGACGAGGGCGAGGTACGCGACCGCTGCCGCGCCTACCGCGCGGCCTTCCCCGACGGCGACGTGCTGTACGCCGCCAAGGCCTTCATGTGCCGTGCCATGGCCCACTGGGTGGACGAGGAGGGCCTCGGCCTCGACGTCTGCTCGGCGGGGGAACTGGAGCTCGCGGTCGTCACCGGCTTCCCGCCGGAGCGCATCCTGCTCCACGGCAACGCCAAGAGCCCCGAGGACCTGGCCACGGCACTGCGCCTGGGCGTGGGCCGGATCGTGATCGACAGCACCGGTGAGATCGCCAGGCTGGCCGCCCACGTCCCGCCGGGGGACCGGCAGAAGGTGCTGCTGCGCATCGTGCCAGGCATCGCCGCCGGTCACCACAACGCGGTGCGCACCGGCACCGACGACCAGAAGTTCGGGCTGTCCCTGGCCGACGGATCGGCCCAGCACGCCATCACGCGTGTGCTGGAGCAGCCGCGCCTCGAACTGGTCGGCCTGCACTGCCACCTGGGCTCGCAGATCAGCAGCGTCAAGCCGTACCTCGCGGCGGTGCGCCGGCTGGTCGGGCTGCTGGCCGCCGTGCGCAGGCAGCACGGCGTCACACTGCCGGAGCTGGACCTCGGCGGCGGGCACGCGGTCGCCTACCGTCCGGGTGAGGCGGCGATGGACCTGACGACGCTGTCCGCGCGGATACGCGCCGAACTCGCCGAGGGCTGCGCGGCCGCCGGGCTGCCGGTGCCGCGGCTGACGGTGGAACCGGGCCGCGCGATCGTGGGCCCCGCAGGTGTCGCGCTGTACCACGTGCTGTCGGTCAAGCGCACCGGCGGCCAGACCTTCGTCGCGGTCGACGGCGGCATGAGCGACAACCCCCGGCCCGCGCTGTACGGGGTGCGCTACACCCCGCGGCTGATCGGCCGTCACTCCACCGAGGAGCCGGTGCTGGTGACCGTGGTCGGCCGGCATTGCGAGGCCGGTGACATCCTCGCCTCCGCGGTGCCGCTGCCCGCCGACGTCCGGCCCGGGGACCTCCTGGCGGTGCCGGTCGCGGGCGCGTACCACCTGTCCATGGCGTCGACGTACAACCTCGTCGGCCGTCCGCCGGTCGTCGCCGTCCACGAGGGGCGGGCGCGACTGCTGGTCCGCCGCGAGTCCCTGGCCGACTTCCGCAACCGCGACATCGGGCTCTGAGCCCGCGCGTCGTCCGACGCCCCCCGAGCGCCCTCCGGGCAGGTGATGTCCCCGCGTCCCCCTGCCCGGAGGTGCGACATGCCCGATTCCGGTGCGCGAGTTCCGGTCCACGAGTTCCGATCCACGAGAAGAGAGAGTCCGGTGAGTGTGGAGCACACCGTCCGCCCGAGCGTCGCGGAGGGCATCAGATGACCTCCGCACCCGCACCCGTCAGGCCGGACCGTGAAACCCCCGCCCTTCCCCCCGAGGCCGGCGGGCAGCGCGGTGCGGGCACCCGCCCGCTCGCCCCGGTCCAGCTGTGGCTCGCCCTCCCCGAGGCCCTGCGCAAGCTCGACCCGGTGACGCTGGTCCGCAACCCGGTCATGTTCGTCACCGGGATCGGCGCCGCCCTGACCACCGGGCTCGCCGTCGTCCACCCTTCCGTGTACGGGTGGCTCATGACGGTCTGGCTCTGGCTCGCCGTCGTCTCCGGCAACCTCGCGGAGGCCGTCGCCGAGAGCCGCGGCAGGGCCCGGGCCGACGCCCTGCGCCGCGCGCGCCGGATCACCACGGCCCGCCGGCTGACGAAGGACGGCGAGAAGGACGTGCACGCGATCGCCCTGCGCCGCGGCGACACCGTCGCGGTCGAGGCCGGGGAGACGATCCCTGGTGACGGCGACGTCGTGCAGGGTGTCGCCGCCGTCGACGAGTCGGCCGTCACCGGCGAGTCCGCACCCGTCATCCGCGAGGGCGGCGGCGACCGTTCGGCCGTCACGGGCGGCACGAAGGTGCTGTCCGGCCGCCTCGTCGTGCGCGTCACACGGCAGTCGGGGGAGAGTTTCATCGACCGCATGATCGCCCTGGTGGAGGGCGCCGACCGCAGGAAGACACCGCACGAGATCGCGCTCAACCTGGTGCTCGTGCTGCTCACCGTCGTCTTCCTCGTCGCCGTCGTGACCCTGCGGCCCATGGCGATCCTCTCCGAGGACCCGGGAAGCGCCGCCCTGACCGCCGACGGCGCCACCGCGATCGCCCTGGTCTCGCTGCTGCTCTGCCTCGTCCCGACGACGATCGCCGCCCTGCTGTCGGCCGTCGGCATCGCCGGCATGGACCGCCTGGTGCAGCGCAACGTCCTGGCGGCCTCCGGCCGGGCCGTCGAGACCGCCGGGGACGTCAGCACCCTCCTGCTCGACAAGACCGGCACGATCACCCACGGCAGCCGCCGGGCCGGTGCGTTCCTGCCGCTCGGGGACGTCGATCCGGAGTGGTTCGCCCAGTCCGCGCTGCTGTCGAGCCTCGGCGACGGCACCCCCGAGGGGCACTCGATCGTCGCCCACGCCCGCGAGCACTACGCGCTCTCCCACCACAAGGCCGACGAGATCGACCTGCCCGACGCCCGGTGGGTGCCCTTCAGCGCCACCATCCGCATGTCCGGGGTGGACCTCCCCGGCGGCAGGCGGCTGCGCAAGGGCGCTCCCGCCGCCGTCGCCGCCTGGGTCCGCGAGCGTGAGGGCACCGTCCCCGCCGGACTGGACGTCTACGTCGAGCAGGTGTCGTCCGCCGGCGGGACACCCCTCGCGGTCGCCGAACTCCCGGCCGCGGGCGGCCCCGCGCGCGTACTCGGCGTCATCCACCTGAAGGACGCCGTCAGGCCCGGACTGCGCGAGCGCTTCGAGGAGATGCGCCGGATGGGCATCCGCACCGTCATGGTCACCGGCGACCATCCGGTGACCGCCCGCGCCATCGCCGAGGAGGCGGGCGTGGACGGCTTCCTCGCCGAGGCGACCCCCGAGGACAGACTGGCCCTGATCAAGCACGAACAGGCCGGCGGCCACCTCGTCGCCATGACGGGCGACGGCACCGACGACGCACGGGCGCTGGCCCAGGCGGACGTGGGCGTCGCCATGAACACCGGCACCTCGGCCGCCAGGGACGCCGGGAACATGGTCGACCTCGACTCCGACCCCACGAAGATCGTGGAGATCGTCAAGGTCGGCAAGCAACTGCTCGTCACCCGCGGCGCGCTGACGACCTTCTCGATCGCCAACGACATCGCCAAGTACCTCGCGGTCCTCCCCGCGGTGTTCGGCGGGGCGTACCCGGCGCTGGACGCCGTCGACGTCCTGCGGCTGCACTCACCGGCGTCGGCGATCCTGTCGGCCGTCGTCTTCAACGCCGTCGTCATCCTCGCGCTGATCCCGCTCGCCCTGCGGGGCGTCCGTTACCGGCCCGGCAATGCCGCCTCGCGCCTCACCCGCAACCTGTGGGTCTACGGCCTCGGCGGGGTCGCCGCGCCGTTCCTGGCGATCAAGCTCATCGACCTCGCCCTCGCCCGGCTCGTCCCCGGGATCTGAGGACGCTCCGCACCGCGACGCCGCCCGCGCGCCGGCCCGTGGTGCCGAGGGCGGCCCCCCGGCGGAGGGGGCCGTCCGTGCGAAATGCGCGGGCGCGCTCTGCGGCGTCGTGCGAGCATCTGCGGATGCTCACACTCGCCGACGAACTCGGAAGTCTCGCCTGCACGGTGACGGGGGACGGGCCGCCCGTGGTCCTCGTGCACGCCGGTGTCGCCGACCACCGCATGTGGGACGACATCGTGCCCGGCCTCGCCGAACACCACACCGTCATCCGCTACGACATGCGCGGCTTCGGCCAGTCCCCGCCACCGGCCGGCCCGTTCAGCGAACACGACGACCTGCGGCGCGTCCTGGACCACTTCGGCCACGAGCGCGCCCACCTGGTCGGCGCCTCCTTCGGAGGCCGTGTGGCGCTCGACTTCGCGCTCGCCCACCCGGCGCGCGTCCGCTCCCTGGCCGTGTTCGCCCCGCCGTGGCCGGGGTACGACTGGTCGCCGCAGATGATCGCCTACGACGCCGCCGAGACCGAGGCCCTCGCGGCGGGGGACCTCGACGCCGCGGTCCGCGTCAACCTCGGCATGTGGCTGTACGGCCCGGCCCGGGGACGGGACGACGTACCCGCCGCGTCGGCCGACCGGCTGCGCGGGCCGATGCGGACCGCGCTGAGCCACCAGGGCGCGGTCGAGGCGCACTCCCGCGGCCGCGCGGACGGCGACGTCGCCACCCTGTCCGTACCCACCCTGGTCGGTGTCGGCCTCCTCGACGTGCCGGACTTCCAGGACATCGCCCGGCGCTACGCCGTCACCATCCCCGGCGCCACCCTGGTCGAGTTCCCGGCCGCGGCCCACCTCGTCGCCGTGGACGCCCCCGCCGACCTGACCGCGGCGCTGCTTCCGTTCCTCGCCCTGTAGAGCCCTTCGGGCGCTCGCACCGCCAACGCGGTGGACCTCCGGTCCGCACCGACCGCGCGCCGGGTCGCTGGGGTATGGATCCTCCCCACGGACCGTGGGCGTCCGACGTGCCACGCACGCCGGACGGGGCTAGGGACAGGAGCAACGCCTGTGGACATGAAACTCGAGGTCGTGGTGGTGCCCGTCGCCGACGTCGACCGGGCCAAGGACTTCTACACGGGCCTCGGCTGGCGGCTCGACGCGGACGTCACCACCGGCGAGGACTTCCGCGTGATCCAGGTGACCCCGCCCGGCTCGCTCTGCTCGGTCATCTTCGGCACGGGGGTCAGCGCGACCGAACCGGGCTCGGCCAGGGGGCTCCACCTGACCGTGGAGGACGTCGTGGCCGCCCGGGAGGAGCTCGTGGGCCGCGGGGTCGAGGTGAGCGAGGTGTTCCACGACGCCGGCGGGGTGTTCCACCGCGCGGAGACGGAAGGACGTGTGGCCGGCCCCGACGCCGAGCGGCGCAGCTACTGCTCGTTCGCGTCGTTCAGCGACCCCGACGGCAACGAGTGGGTGTTCCAGGAGATCACCGAGCGGCTTCCGGGCCGCTGACCGCCGCCCCCGGCGGCGCGGGCGCACCGCAGGCGGTGCGCCCGCGGTGCGGCACCCTCACGCGCCGGCCATGGCCTCCGGCAGCGCGGTCACACCGAGGATGGCGAGGCAGTTCGTCCAGAGCGGGCTGAGGCGACCGGTGTCGTTGTACAGCTTCGCGAAGAGCACCTGCCCCTCGAGCTGCGCGACGATCGACGCCGCGGCCGCGTGGGTGTCGGCGACCGTGACCTCGCCGCGCTCGCGGGCCTCGGTGACGACCTCGTCGATCATTCCGACCTGCATGTCGAAGATCTCCTGCAGCCGGCCGCGGATGGACTCGGTCTGGTTGCTCATCTCCAGCGTCAGGTTGCCGAACATGCATCCCGACACGGTGCCGCACGACTGCTGGCCCGCGTGCTGGATCTCCTCGGTCGCCTCGAACAGCCGGCGCAGCCGCTCCAGGGGTGCCGCGTCGGCGCCCAGGATGCGGGTCCACTCACGCCTCTGCGCCGCCCAGTGCTCGTCGACGACAGTCAGGGCGAGGGCTTCCTTGGACTCGAAGAAGTAGTAGAAACTGCCCTTGGGCACCCCGGCCGCCTTGCAGATCTCGGCCACCCCCAGGGCGGAGTAGCCGCGCTGCTCGATGAGCGTCTGCGCGGCAGTGATGATCTTCTCCCTGGCATCACTCGTGCGTCCCATGGCACCAGTATACGACCGATCGACTATTTTCTCGTCGACCGGCCGGGACCGCTGCTCCACCAGGCCGGGAATCCCGGCCGGCCCCCATGGTGGGTCGGGGGGCGGCGCGCCCGCCAGGACCCGTTTCCTCCCTGCTGCGAGGCGGGGACTCCCACCCGCTCTGCGAGCGTGGCCGCGGATCTCCAGGCGCCGTCCGGCGACGGGCAGGGGACGCGCCCGCGCCGGGAGCTCCGCGGCGTCTCGGAGATCCGGGCCAGGCCTCAGGCCGTGTCGTCACGTGCCCTCCGCCGACCTTCGGCCGGGGGTGCCCCCACCCAGCGGCGCCTGGCAACGGCGCTCCCCCAGCTCCGCTGGGCCCCCACGCTGCGTTGCCGAATCGTCCGAGCAGCCCACTACGAGGACGATCCTCCGCCTTGCGACGCACCGCAGCTGGGGTTCCCTTCGTGCGTCAGATGGGGGAGCCGCTGAGCCCCCCTTCGGGCGGTGGGGCCCCTCCCAGCGGTAGCCGGGGGAGGTCATCCGACGACAAGGCCTAGCATGGCGGCGTGGAGCTGCGTCAACTTCGGTACTTCGTCGCGGTCGCCGAGGAGCTGAACTTCGGCCGGGCGGCCGAGCGGCTCCTGATCGCCGGGCCCTCCCTGTCCCAGCAGATCAAGGCGCTCGAACGCGACCTGGGGGTCCGGCTCTTCGATCGCGACCGCCGCTCGGTGTCCCTCACCCCGGCGGGCTCGGCGCTGCTCCCGCACGTCCGGGCGCTGCTGGAGCGCGCCGACGACGTGGGGCGCAGGGCGAAGCAACTGGCGGGCTCGGAGGCGGTGCGGCTCGGCTACGCCAACTGGCTTCCCACCGACCTGGCGGCCCGCGCGTCGGCGGTCGCCCGGCTGCACGTCGACGCGTGGATCGCGCCGTCCCACACCCAGGCGGCCCGGGTGGCCGACGGCAGCCTGGACCTCGCGGTCTGCTGGGTGCGGACCGAGGACCTGCGGCGGCAGGGCCTGCGGTCCCGGCTCCTGGGCGCGGACCTGCTCTACGCGGTCTCGACCGGCGACGACACCGGACCCGTGCGGGCCGAGGACACCGCCGTCCTCCTCGACGACGACAGCACCTCCTGGCTGTCGTGGAACCTCTACGCGGAGCGGCTCGCCGCCGACACGGGAGCCCGAGCGGTCCGCATCTCCGACGGCGGAGTCACCGGCAGCGGGTTCTTCGACCACGTCCGCCGCTGCCGGGGGCCGGTCGTCAACTGCCCTAAGGGCCAGACCGCCCCTCTTCCGCCCGACCTGGTCAAGCGGCCGGTGCTCGGCCCCGAGGTCTACTGGACCTGGTCGCTGGTCTGGCGGGCCGACGAGGTCCGCGGCACGGTGCTGGCCGTCGTGGACGCCCTCACCGAGGGCGTGGGCGACCTCGGACTCCACCGTTCGGACGTCTGGCTACCCGACGGCGATCCCTACAAGCGATAGATTGCGGCAATATGCCGGAATTGTCGTCAGGTCGTCCATGTTGTAGCTGACCGGTCGGCTACAACGCCGGAGTCCGTTCACCCCCAGTCATCGGGAGCAGGTCATGAGCGTTCAGGGTCAGAAGGTCGCGGTCGTCACGGGTGCCTCGCAGGGCATCGGCGCGGGGCTGGTCGAGGGGTACCGCAAGCTGGGGTACGCCGTGGTGGCCACCTCGCGGAACATCGGCCCGTCGACGGACCCGGGAGTGGTGGCGGTCCCGGGGGACATCGCCGAACGGGACACCGCGGAGCGGGTGATCGCGACGGCGGTGGAGCGCTTCGGCCGGGTGGACACGCTGGTCAACAACGCGGGGATCTTCGTGGCGAAGCCGTTCACGGAGTACACCGAGGAGGACTACCGCGCGGTCCTGGGTGTGAACCTGGACGGGTTCTTCCGCATCACGCAGCTGGCGGTGGAGCGGATGCTGCAGCAGGGCGGCGGCCACGTCGTCCAGATCTCCAGCAGCCTCGGTGACCAGGCGGACGCGAAGGTGACGTCGGTGCTGGCGTCGTTGACCAAGGGCGGTCTGCAGGCGGCGACGCGGGCGCTGGCCATCGAGTACGCGAAGCAGGGGATCCGGGCGAACGCGGTGGCGCTGGGCACCATCAAGACCCCGATGCACCCGGTGGAGACCCACGAGGCACTGGCCGGGCTGCACCCGGTGGGCCACATGGGGGAGATCGACGACATCGTCGAGGCGGTGCTCTACCTGGAGCGGGCGCCGTTCGTGACGGGTGTGACCCTTCCCGTGGACGGCGGCCAGAGCGCGGGCCGTTGACATCCCGCGACCTCCGCCGTGGTGGGAGGCATGGCCTTCCACCACGGAGGACGCCGGTCGTGGCGTGCGCCGGTCCCCGGGCGCACCGTTGAGGCCAGGTCGCGCCCCCTCCCTCCCGCACTCCACCGAGGTCCTCATGTCGACGTACGCACCAGCCCGGCCGACGGGCCGTCCGGTCCGGGACGGCCTGGAACGGCTCCTGGGCGTCCTGCCCGCGGTGCCCTGCCCGTGGCGGGCACGCCGCACGGAGGCACCCGGTGTGGATCTGCGCCTTCCCGTCCCGCACGACCCTCGCCAACTCGGCCCCCTGCGCCGCGAGGTGCGCCGCGCCCTGGATCGGTCGGCGGTTCCGGAGCACGCGGCGGACGAAGCCGTCCTGGTCGTCTCCGAGCTGGTCACCAACGCCGTCACACACGGCACGTCGCCCGCCGAGCTGCGCCTCGTCCTGGGGTGGGAGAGCCACGGCCTGCGCGTGGAGGTCACCGACGCCGGGCCGGCCCCGTGCGGCGACCGGGAGGGCGTGCCGCCGGACGAACACGGGCGCGGACTGCCGATCGTGGCAGCCCTCGCGTCCGACCACGGCGTGAGCGTCCGGCCCGGCGGCACCACCTGCTGGGCCGACCTGCCCCTTGACCGGCCCCTTGACCGGCCCCGGCGGCACGGCGAAGACGCCGGCCCGATCGCCTTCGTCGTGCCGGCGACGGCCTTCTCGTTGCTTCTGCTGGTCGCGGTGTTCGCGGCGGCCTGTCTGCTGCGCCTTCCCTGAGCCGGGCCGGCAGGACCGCCCAGCCCGGACCGGTGCCTCACGGGCCGGACCCGCCAGGGTATTTGGCATCATGCCCGGATGGACCTCGACCTCCTTCCACCCGTCGGCGTCGGCCGCCTGCGGATCGGAATGGCCCGCGAAGCCGCCGACGACGCCCTGGCATCCTTCCGCGACCCGGCCGCCGTCTCGGAGTCCGACCGGCCGGGGCAGCACGTGTTCCGGCCGAGCGGGCTGATGGTCGCCATCCAGTGTTCCCGAGGCGTCCTCGAAGCCGTCGAGCTGGGCCGACCCGTCACCTCGGCGGATCGCGTGCTGTTCCGGGGCCTGGACGTCTTCGCCCTCCCGGCGCGCGAGGTCGTGCGGCGGATGCGCGAGCACACCGCGATCGTCGAGGACCCGGACGAACCCGCCTCGTTCGTCGCCCCCGACCTGCTGCTGGGCTTCTGGCGCCCCTTCGCGGCGGACGACGAGCCGGACGAGCAACAGGGCCATTACTTCAGCTCGGTCCTCCTCGCGGAGCCGGGCCACTACGACACTCCCGCCCAGGCCTTGGAGCGGTCCCGCGCGTCGGCCGGACGGTGAGCGCGGCGCACGAGCCCCGACCGCACGACGGGCACGGCCTGATCCGACGGCGTCGTGTGCCTCAGGACGCGGGGGACGGGCTGCTCGCGTCCCGGTTCCCGCCGGGGGCCGCGGCCGACGTCCCGGGGCGCGGGAGGGCGGCCCGTACGGCGGGAAGCGCCAGGACCACGGCCACCGCGGCGAGTTGCCACACCGCGCCGAAACCCAGCACCCCGCCCACACCGACCATGACGGACACCGGCCCGGCCGCGGCGAGCCCCACCGGCCCGAGCGCGAAGGCGCCGAAGGTGCCGTACGCGCTGACCCGGGCGAGCGTCCCGGGCGGCACCTGCGACTGAGTGACGGTCGCGTAGAGGGTGCCGCACACGGCCGAGCCGGCACCGGCCGTCAGTGCGGCGGCGCAGATCCACGGCAGCGGCAGCCCGGCGGCGAGGGCGGCCGACGGCATCGCCCAGCCCAGGGTGGCGGCGGTGCCCGCGAACAGCGGGCGGCGGGGCCGGCGTCCCAGCATCGCCATGCCGCCCGCCACCGCGCCCGCCCCGTACAGGGCCATCACCAGGCCCCAGGAAGTCGGACCGCCGAGGTCCCGCTGGGCCACCAGCGGCCCGAGGACGAGGAACGGCGCCCACACGAGGAGGTTGAACAGGCAGACGTGCACCGAGGTGACCCACAGCCAGGTGCGGGAGCGGAACTCCGTCCAGCCCTCGCGGAGTTCGGCGACGAAGGACGAGGCAGGCCCCGCGTCCCTGACGGTACGCGGCAGCAGGAGCAGCGCGATGACGCTCGCCCCGTAGCTGACGGCGTCCACCGCGAGGACCGCCGAGGCGCCCGCGGCCGCCGTGATGACGCCGGCGAGCGCCGGACCCGCGATCGAGGCCGCCGAACGGGCCACGCCGAGCAGCGCGTTGCCGTCGGAGAGCGCGTCGCCCGGGACGATGCGCGGGACGAGGGCGTCGAGGGCCGGGGTGAACAGGGCCTCGGCCGCGCCCCATACGACGACCAGCGCGATCAGCGTCGCCATGTGCGGATCGCCGCCGAGCAGGGCGAGGGCGAGGCCGGCCTGGGTGAGACACCGTGTGACGTCCGCGGCGAGCATCACCTGCCTGCTGCCCCAGCGGTCGGTGAGGACGCCGCCGGCGAGCAGCACCAGCACCAGCGGCAGGATCCGGGCCGCCAGCACCAGGCCGAGCTCGGTGCCGCCGCCGCCGGTCTCCAGGACGGCGAAGGCCAGCGCGACGGACGCCATCGACGATCCGAACAGCGAGGTGGCGTAGCCGATGAAGAAGCGACGGAAGTCGCGTTGGCGCAGGACGGGGGGACGCAGTACGAGTGCCATGGGCGCAGCGTGCGGGCGGCGCGCCGCGACACGCCAGGCCCGCGGGGCAAATTATTGAGTCCGGTCGAATCAACTTATGATGGGCGAGGTTCACGACACAGATGGATTTACTGCGGTCGACAGGTTGACCGGATCGCCGCATCGCCGGGGGAGGGGGAGGGGTGGGCTCCGTATGACCCAGCCGGTGGAGTACGCCGTCGCCGTCGACCGCTTCCTGGCCGCCTCCGGCCTCGGTGCGGGTTCGCGGCGGGTCTACCGGATCGCGCTGGCCACCTGGGCGTGGGGGCTCGTCGACCGTCCACCGCCCGTCGGCGGGGGGCGCCGCAACGCCGAACCCCCGGCGGTCCCGCTGGCCCTGCTCGACGCACCGGGCACCTCGGAACGGCTCCGTGAGGCTTTCGCCGCACGGTCCGCGGCCGTCGGCGCCCGTACCGCCAACCGCGAACTGTCCGTCCTCAGCAGCGCCGTGACGTGGTGGCGCGCGGCGGGCTGGCTGTCCGGCGATCCCACGGACGGCCTGCGCGCGCTGCCCGTGCCGAAGGCGCGCGGGGCCGAGGCCGCACTCGCCGCCGACCAGGTGCGCGAGGTCCTCCGGCTGGCGGCGCCGCTGCGGGAGCAGGCCTTCTGGCATCTGCTCCACGAGACCGGGGGGTCCATCGAACGGCTCCTCGCGCTCGACGTCGACGACCTCGACCTGCCCGGCCGCCGCACCCGCGAGCGAGCGGGGGAGCCGCTGCGCTGGGGCGACGGATCGGCCCGGCTGCTGCCGTTGCTCGTGCTCGGGCGGGTGGACGGGCCGCTGTTCAGGACCGGCCGGGGGCGGCTCTCCTACCGGCGCGCTGCGGAGGTGTTCACCGCCGCCACCCGCCCGCTCGAGCCGGGGGGACGCGGCTGGACGCTGCGGCAGCTCCAGGCGGCGGCCCGGCGCTGACCGTTCAGCCGGCGTCGGCCGATGGCCGTCGGCCGTCCGCCGTCAGCCGAGGACGCGCAGGGCGCTCTCCACTGCCGCGGCCATCCGTGCGCGGGCGGAGGACAGGTAGCGGCGCGGGTCGACGACGACGGAGTCGGCCGCCAGGAAGTCGCGCACCGCGCCGGTGAAGGCGATGTTCAGCGCCGTGCCGATGTTGATCTTGACCATGCCCCCGGCGACGGCCCGGCGCAGTTCGTCGTCGGGCACGCCGGTGGAGCCGTGCAGGACCAACGGGACGGTCACCGCACCGCGGAGACGGCCGATCAGCTCGTGGTCGAGCCGCGCCGTGCGCGTCGTCATGGCGTGCGAGCTGCCGACCGCCACGGCGAGGGCGTCGATCCCGGTGGCCACCGCAAAAGCGGCAGCCTCGGCAGGGTCGGTACGGGCGCCCGGGGCGTGCACACCGTCCTTGCCGCCTATCTCACCGAGTTCCGCCTCCAGCCAGAGTCCGCGGTCGTGCGCCCAGTCCGCGGCGGCACGGGTGGCGGCTACGTTGCGGGCGTGGGGGAGGGCCGACCCGTCGTACATCACGGAGCCGAAGCCGCAGTCCGCCGCGCGGCGCAGCAGATCCTCGTCGGTGACATGGTCGAGGTGGAGACCCACGGGGACCGCGGCGGACTCGGCGACCGCGGCGGTCGCACGGGCGATCGGGGCGAGGGAACCGCCGTGGAAACGGACCGCGTTCTCGCTGATCTGGCAGACCGCGGGCAGTCCCGCGGCCTCCGCACCGGCGACGACCGCCTCCGCGTGCTCCAGGGTGATGACGTTGAAGGCGCCGATCCCGCGGCCGTCGGCGTGCGCCGCGCGGACGAGTTCGGCGGTGGGGACCAGCGGCATGACGCGACGACCTCTCGATGGGATGATGTTGCGTGAACGTGATGGTTCGACCCGGAAACACGGCATAAACGTGCGCCGCCCCGCAAGGGCACGGCACCCGGGCCGGCACACCCGACGACAGGGGACGAGGAGATGGCGGGACCACAGGCCCGATGGAGCGCGCTGCTGGAGATGCTGACCCGGGACGGGAGCGTCGAGGTCGAGCCGGCCGCCGCCGAACTGGCGGTCTCCGCCGCGACGATCCGGCGCGACCTGGACGAACTGGCCCGGCAGAACATGGTCACCCGCACCCACGGCGGCGCGGTGATCAACGCGATCGCCTACGACCTGCCCCTGCGCTACAAGGCCGCCCGCAACGCCCCGGAGAAGGAGCGCATCGCCCGGGCGGCCGCGGCCCTGGTGAAGCCGGGCACCGTGGTGGGCCTCAACGGCGGCACGACGACCACCGAGGTGGCCCGGGCGCTCGCCGCACGCCCCGACCTCGCCGGCGACGGGGCGGAGCCCGCGCTCACGGTGGTCACCAACGCGCTGAACATCGCGGGTGAACTGGCCGTCCGGCGACACGTGAAGCTGGTGGTGACCGGCGGCGTCGCCCGCCCGGCCTCGTACGAGCTGATCGGGCCGCTGGCCGCGGAACTTCTCGCGCAGCTCACCCTCGATCTGGTCTTCCTCGGCGTGGACGCCGTCGACGTCACCCAGGGGGCGGCGGCCCGGCATGAGGGAGAGGCGAGCATCAACCGGGCGCTCGCCCGGCGCGCCGAGCGGGTCGTGGTGGTCGCCGACGCGTCCAAGCTGGGGAAGCGGGCCTTCGCGCGGATCTGCCCGGTGGAGGAGGTCGACGTCCTGGTGACGGACGGGGACGCCCCGGCCTCGCTCGTCGAGCCCTTCACGGCGGCCGGAGTCGAGGTCCTCCGGGCCTGACCGGGCCTGCCGTCGCACCGGCCACCTGCCTTTCGTCGTCCCGCCGACCATGAAGCAGCATGCAATTTTCTGCAGGAAAATTGCTAGAGTCGAGCAACTTCACACATGATGCTCGACCGGGCGTGCTCGGTGTCAAGGGCCGCCGGACAGGGACGGAGTCCATCGATGAGTCAGAGTGAGACCCGGAACGAGAGCCGGAGCGGGACCAGGACCGAGACCGAGACAGCGACCCAGCCGGACTGCTGGCGCCGCGCCGTCGCGCTCGCGGACGACCGGGAAGCGCCCTGGCGGGCCGCGATGCCCCGGCCCGGCGAGCGGGTGGCGGTCGTGGGCTGCGGCACCTCGTGGTTCATGGCGCACGCCTACGCGGTGCTGCGCGAGAGCGCGGGCCAGGGCGAGACGGACGCCTTCGCCGCGTCGGAGATGCCGGCCGGCCGGTCCTACGACCGAGTCCTCGCCCTCACCCGGTCCGGCACGACGACCGAGGTGCTGGAGGTGCTGGCCCGGCTGCGCGGCACCACCTCCACGGTGGCCGTCACCGCCGACCCCGCCACCCCCGTCATGGAACTGGCCGACGCGGCGGTGGTGCTGGACTTCGCCGACGAGACCTCGGTCGTCCAGACCCGCTTCGCCACCACCGAACTCGTCCTGCTGCGCCGGCTGCTGGGGGAGGACCTCGCCGGTCTGCCCGCCCAGGCGGAGGCCGCGCTCGCCGCGCCGCTGCCCGAGGGGCTGCTGGAGACCGAGCAGTTCACCTTCCTCGGCCGCGGCTGGGCCTACGGTGTCGCGCAGGAGGCGGCGCTCAAGATGCGGGAGGCGTCCGGCGCCTGGACGGAGGCGTACCCGGTCATGGAGTACCGGCACGGCCCGATCAGCGTCACCGGGCCAGGCCGGGTGGCGTGGTGGTTCGGCGACCCGGGGGACCTCCCGGCGGGGCTGGAGGGGGAGATCGCGCGCACCGGCGGCCGCCTGGTCGCCCTGGGGCGCGACCCCCTCGCCGACCTGGTCGTCGTCCAGCGGCTGGCCGCCGCGCTCGGTGCGGCGCGCGGCCTCGACCCGGACGCGCCCCGGCACCTCACGCGCTCGGTGGTCCTGGCGGACGGCCGGGGCTGACGGCCGGGCGCTTCGCCCGTACGCCGGAACGCGGAGCCGTCCCCGCCCCCAGGAGGGGCGGGGACGGCATCAGGCGGGGACCGTGACCGTCAGGCCTTGGACCACTTCTGGTTCGGCGTCCCGTAGCACGTCCACAGCTGCAGCGGGGTGCCGCTGGACGTGCCCTTGTCGAGCACGTCGACGCACTTGTTCTTGTTGGTCAGGTCGTTCGAGCTGTTGAGCCTGAACTGCTGGGCCCAGCCGCCGTTGCAGCGGGCCAGCTGTATGACCGCACCGTCGGTGAACGAGGCGCCCGCCAGGTCCATGCACATGTTGAAGGCGCGGATGGTCCCGTCGGAGCGGAAGTCCCACTTCTGCCAGGCGCCGCCGTCGCAGTCCTGGATCTGCAGCCGGGCGCCGTCGCGGCCGGTGCTGTACTTCGCACCGCTGACCGCGATGCAGCGGCCGCTCTGCACGCTGCGGATGCGCACACCGGGCACGGTGGCGGTCTGCTGCGTCTTGGTCGGCGTGGGGTTGCCGGCCGACGAACCCGATCCGGAGCCCGAGGAGCCGCCGGAGGTGGTGGAGCCGCCGGTGGCCGAACCGCCGCCGGAGCCGCCGGAGGCGGAACCGCCGCCGCCAGTGGTCCCGCTTCCGCCGCTTCCGCCGCCCCCGGTACTGCCCGGGTCGCCGCCCACGGCCGGCAGACCGCCGCCGGTGCCGCCCGAGGAACCGCCGTTGCCGGACTGCCCGAGCGACCCGGTCACGGGAGCGTTGTCCTTGCCCGTGACGGGGGCACTCTTGGCACCGTTCGCGCCGGGCGACGCCGGTACGACGCCGTTCTGCGAGGCGCTGGGCGCGACGGCCGCCACCGGGTCGCCCTTGCCGCCCCCGTCGGGCAGCACATCGATTCGCGCCATCAAGGGCACGACCAGCACCGCGCAGCCGATGACGGCCGAGGTGGTCGCCAATACACTCCACGCCCGCCGGTCCGGCAGCAGCCGCCGGTGCGGCAGGGAGGGGCGTCGGGCGAAGGTGTCCGCGAAGCGGGGCTTCGCCCCGTCGAGAACCTCGGGGTCCCGTGGATCGGGATGGGGAGGCACGTGGTCTCCTGTCGGATCGGGAATCTGCGCGGAAGCGTAGGGCGCGCGTCCGCCCATCGATTTCGGCAAGGTGAACATTAGTTTAAAATTTCACCAAGTGTGACAGCGAATGATCGAATATGCGCCAACACTGTGGTCAGAGCATCTCGTTCAGCAGCTTAATCTGTACGCCATGTGTGTGAACGAGTCCGACCGTCGTGAGGGCGGGGCGGACATCCTCGCCGGGCACGACACCGGCGACGCCGACGAACACAGTGCTGTCGCCAGCCTGATCATCGCCGAGCGGGACAGCCTGCGAAGGTTCGTCACCGGCCTGATGGGCCGCGACGTGCATGCCGCGGAGGACGTGCTGCAGGAGACCATGCTGCGCGCCCTGCAGCGCGCAGAACGGCTGGACGTGCACGAGCGGCCGGTCCGCATGTGGCTCTTCCGGGTCGCCCGCAATCTCGTGGTCGACCACCGCCGCCGCGACCGCGCCGTCCCCGTCGGCATCACCGCCGCGGACTTCGCGGGCACCGCGCTCGAGCACGCCGGCGACCACGCCGGCCTCGTCGAGGACCGCTCCGTGCTGCTCGCCGCACTGAGCGCCCTGGCCCCGGCGCACCGGGAGGCGGTCGTCCGCGTGCACGTGATGGACCAGACCGGAGCCGACGCCGCCGCCGAACTGGGCGTGCCGCGTGGCACCGTCAAGTCCCGCACCCACCACGGTGTGCGGGCCCTGCGGGCGGAACTCGCCCGCCGAGGCGTGGACGGAGTGGCCGCGTGAACGTTCCCGCAGGCTGGACGCGGCTCATCGGACTCATCGGGCTGCTGATCCTCGTCGTCGTCCTGGCGCACTGGGTCGTCCGCCGCAAGGGCGGCTGGGGCGCACTGCGCCGCCGCGTCGTGCGCGAACTGAAGACGGCCGCCCGCGCCTTCGCCACGCCCGTCCGTACGGAGCTGAGGCACCGCCGCGGTCTGCGGGTGCTCGGCCGGCTGCTCCGCGACGGCGCGGGCTGGACGGACGCCGCGACCGCGCTGCGCCGCGCCGCCGCCGCCCGCCCCGACGCACGGCCGTACGCGGCGCTTCTGGGCACCGACGTCGTCGGCGTCTACGCCGCCCACGGCCACGGCGGGTCCGCGCTGCCCGAGCCGTGGGCCCGGGACGCGGCCGACCCGCGGCTGTGGTGGATCAGCCGCGCCGACCTCGGCTCCGCGTCGGAGACCGGGCACGGCGGCGAGGCACCGGTACTCGTCTGCCTCGGCAGGTCCGGTACCGACGCGGTGCTGCTCGACCTGACGGCCGTTCCCCCGGCGGTCTCCGTCACCGGTGAACGCCGCACCGCCCGCGCGGTCGTCCAGGCCCTCGCCGCCCAGCTCGACGCCCGGCTCCCCGCGGGCCGCGTCGTGGTCGGCGCAGGGGTGCACCCCCGGCACGACGGCCCCGTCGACGTCTTCGAGCCGGCCGGTGCCGGCTACGCCGTGAGCGCCGAGGCACCCGAACGCAACCGGCCGGCCGGCATGCGCCTGCTCACCCTGGGCGTCGCCCACCACAGCACCCTGATCCTGGAGGCGGACCGGGACGGCCACCTGCGCCTGCACGGCGGCCCGCCCGCCCTCACGGTCGACGCCCTGCCCCTGGCCCGCGTCGTCTCCCGGCTGGTGCACACCCTGCCGGCCGTCCCCGGGGACGACGGGGGCCCCGGCCCCAACCCGCCGAAGACGCTCCACGCCCTGTCCGCCGACGACGACCTCGTCGAGACCGGGCTCCCGTCCACCTCCATGGCCGTCTCCGCGACCGCCCCCCGCCCCGAGCCCGCCCCGGCCCCCGCCGCCCCCGGCGCCGCAGAACCCGGCGACGAGGACGGCGACCTCGCCGAGCCGACCGCATTCGGACCGGCGGGCGTCTCCGCCGCCACCGCACGCTCCTCGTCCTCGTGACGCCCGAACTGGGAAGACCGTGAACCTCACCATCACCACCGTCGACGGCGCGGACGGCGCGCGCCGCGACCACCTCGTAGGGCTGCCCGCACGCACCACCGTCGCGGACCTTTCGGAGGCCGTGGACGGGACGCGAACCCGCGACCTCTACCTCGACGGCCGCCGGCTCGACCCCGACGCGTCCGTCGCCGCTGCGGGACTGCGCGAAGGCGGCGTCCTGAGCCTGGGCGCCCCCGGCGCGGATCCCGACCGGGTCCGCGTCGGCGCGGAGACCGGCGCCGGACCGGTGCTCGCCGAGGTCCACGTGGTCTCCGGACCGCAGGCCGGGCGCACCTGGCGGCTCGGGTTCGGCAGCCACGAAGCCGGCTCCGGACCGCTCTGCGCGATCCGCCTCGAGGGCGACGGCGTCCCCCAGGGCGGTCTGTGGGTGACGATCGGCGCGGACGGCTCCGCGCACTGGCACCGCACCGGCACCGCGCCCGGCGACGAGGTGCGCGGCCGGGTCGCCGCGCCCCCGCCCGACGACGCGGTCACCGCGCTGCGCCGCACCCGCCCGCACAAGGTCACCACCGAGCGCACCGCCGCCCAGGGGCAGTTGGTGCCGTGGCCGCCCGGCGAGGACCTGACCGTCGGCTCCGTCCTGCTGAGGATGAGCGCTCCGGTCGAGGCGGACGCCGCCGTCACCGAGTCCGCGGACGGCTTCGGCATCGACTACAACCGCCCGCCGCGCATCGCCCCGCACCTGGACGGCGAGCGGGTGCGGCTGCCCTCGCCGCCCTCGCCGCCCGCCAAGCGGCCCTTTCCCGCGGCCATGATGATCGCCCCGGTGATCATGGGCTTCTTCATGGTCGCCATCTTCAAGTCGTACTACTTCCTCGCCTTCATCCTGCTCGGCCCGATGATGATGGTCTCCAACTGGGTCACCGGCCGCCGCACGGCCCGCAAGGAGTACGAGGAGGCGGACCGGCAGTACAACCGGCGCCGCACCGTCGTCGAGGACGGTGTCCGCGAGGCCGTCGCCCGCGAGCGCCGGATACGCCAGGTCACCGCCCCCGACCCCGCCGCCGTCGCCCTGATGGCCACCGGGCCGGGCAGCCGGCTGTGGGAGCGGCGCCGCCACGACCCCGACCACCTCGTGCTGCGGCTGGGCACCGCCGACCAGCCCTCGCTGCGCGAACTCGAGGACCCCGCCCGCGACGAGAACCACCGCACCATCCGCTGGAACATCCCCGACGCCCCCATCGGCATGGACCTCACCGGCCACGGCGTGGTGGGCGTGGCCGGCCCCGCCGCCGAGGTGCAGCCGCTCGCCCGCTGGATGGCCGTGCAGGCGGCGGTGCTGCACAGCCCCCGCGACCTGCGGATCGTGCTGCTCACCGATTCCAGCCGCGCCGACGACTGGGCCTGGGTGCGCTGGCTCCCGCACGTGCGGCCCGCCGCGCCCGGCGGTCCGCTCGTCCTGATCGGCAACGACCCCGAGTCGACCGCGGCCCGCGTGTCGGAACTGGTCGCGCAGATCCAGGTGCGCAAGCGGGCCACGAGCTCCGACCGCAACGGCGTCCTCGTCGGCCCCGACGTCCTGGTGATCGCCGACGGCGCCCGGCGGCTGCGCGACGTGCCCGGCATGGTCCAGGTCCTCACCGAGGGCCCGGCCGCGCGTGTCTTCAGCCTGTGCCTCGACGAGCAGGAGCGGCTGCTGCCCGAGGAGAGCACCGGAGTGGTGCTCGCCGAGGCCGGCCGGCTCACCGTCAAGCGTCCCGGCACGCCCGAGGTCCCGGGGGTCCGCGCGGACCAGGTCACGCCCGAGTGGTGCGAGCAGCTTGCCCGCGCCGTGGCGCCGGTCCGCGACGTCAGCCCCGAGCACGACGCGGGACTCCCGCAGCGCGTGAAGCTGCTGGACCTGCTGAACCAGGAACCGCCCAGCGCCGAGAAGATCCTGGCGGGCTGGCGGTCCCGTCCCGCCGCCACCTCCTTCGTGCTCGGCAGCGGCTTCGAGGGCCCGTTCTCCCTCGACCTCGTCCAGGACGGCCCGCACGGACTGGTCGCCGGTACCACCGGCTCCGGAAAGTCCGAGCTGCTGCAGACCTTCGTCGCCTCCCTCGCCACCGCCAACCGGCCCGACGAGCTGACCTTCGTCCTCGTCGACTACAAGGGCGGCAGCGCCTTCAAGGAGTGCGCGAACCTGCCGCACACCCTCGGCATGGTCACCGACCTCGACGCCCACCTGGTCGAGCGCGCCCTGGAGTCGCTGGGCGCCGAGCTGATGCGGCGTGAACACGTCCTGGCCGCGGCCGACGCCAAGGACCTCCCCGAGTACCAGGCCAAGCGCGCCGCCGACCCCACCCTCGCGCCGCTTCCGCGGCTCCTGCTGGTCATCGACGAGTTCGCCACCCTGGTGCGCGAGGTGCCCGACTTCGTCCCCGGACTCATCAGCATCGCCCAGCGCGGACGGTCGCTCGGCATCCACCTGATCCTGGCCACCCAGCGTCCCGCCGGTGTGGTGACCGGCGACATCCGCGCCAACACCAACCTCCGGATCGCGCTGCGGGTCACCGACCAGTCCGAGAGCCAGGACGTCATCGACGTCAACGACGCCGTCGACATCTCCGCCACCACCCCCGGCCGTGCCCTCGTCCGGCGGGGCCCCAAGTCCGCGGACCCCTTCCAGACCGCGTGGGTGGGCGCCGAGCGCCCGCGCCCGAAGTCCGCCGAGGAGACCGAGGCCGAAAGCGGCGCCCGCAAGCCCGTCGTGGCGTCGGAGCTGTCCTGGGACGCGCTCGGCCGGGCCGCGGCCCCGGCGGCGTCCGAGGTCGTCCTCACCCAGAGCGTCCAGGCGCCCGCCCCCACCGACCTGCAGGTGCTGGTGGACGAGATCCGCGGGGCCGCCGACCAGCTCGAGGACTACACCCCGCAGCCGAGTCCCTGGCTGCCCGCGCTGGAACGCCGGGTCCTGCTCGACGACCTCGACGCGATGAACCCCGTCCGCGAGGGACGCCTGCTCATCCCGTACGCCCTGGAGGACGTGCCGCAGCTGCAGCAGCGCCACGTGGCCGCGGCCGACCTCAGCAGCTTCGGCCATCTGTACGTCATCGGCGCCCCCCGCTCCGGCCGCACCCAGGTGCTGCGCACCCTGGCCGGTTCCGCCGCCCGCCATCAGAGCACCGCCGACGTGCACTTCTACGGCATCGACGCGGCCGGCGGCGGCCTGGCCGCGCTCACCACCCTCCCGCACTGCGGCGCGGTCGTCCCCCGCCACGACACCGAGCGGCTGGAACGGTTGCTGCGCCGCCTCAACCAGGAACTCGTCCACCGCCAGGAACTGGCGCAGCAGCACAGCGCCACCGGCATCGACGAACTGCGCAAGGTGCTCCCGAAGGCAGAACGCCCCGCGCACATCCTGCTGCTCGTCGACGGCTGGGACGCCCTGTCGGCCATGCTCGACGAGCACGAGTACAGCCACATGTACCAGGACATGGTCCGCCTGGTGCGCGAAGGCGCCGGCGCCGGCATCCACTTCGTCGGCACCTCCGAACGCTCCCTGCTCAGCGGCCGCATGGCCGCGCACAACGACCACCGGCTGCTCCTGCGGCCCGGCGACCGCTCCGACGTCCAGGCCGTCGGCATGAAGCCCGGCAAGCTGCCGGCGGAGATCCCGCCCGGCCGCGGCTGGCACGTCCTGACCGGCACCGAGACCCAGATCGCGCTGCTCGCCCCTGGCGGCGGCACCGAGCAGGTCGAGGCACTGCGCAAGATCGGGGCCGCGGCGCTCAAGCGCGACGCGCGGGTGCCGCAGGCGCGGCGCCCCTTCACGGTGGCCTCGCTGCCGCGGTCGGCGGAGTTCGCCGACGTCTACGACAAGGTGCCCGCCGGGCAGCGGCGGCCCCTGTGGGGCCTGCTGGGCATCGGCGGCGACGGGGGACAGCCGGTCGGCGTGGACTTCGCGGGCGCGTCCGCGGTGTTCGGCGTCATCGGCCCCACCGGGTCCGGACGCAGCAACACGCTGGCCTCGCTGGCGGTCTCGCTGCTCGCCGGGGGTACCTCGCTGGTCGTCCTCACCCCGCGCGAGTCCCCGCTGCGCGGACTCAGCCGGCACACCACGGTCCGCGTCATCACCGACACCGAACCGACCGAGGAGGCGGTGCGCTCCGCGCTCGCCGCGCTGCCCGGCCCGCGGGTGGTGATGGTCGACGACGCCGACCTGCTGGCGATGTCCGGCGCGGACAAGCTCCTCAAGGAGATCACGGTCTCCGGCCGCGACCAGGGCCTCGGCCTCGTCTACGCCGCGACCGCCGACGGCGTCCAGGGCGGCATGAGCGGCTGGATGTCCAGCGCCCGCAAGGCCCGCCGCGGCCTGCTGCTCGGCCCGAAGAGCACCACCGAGGGCGACCTGATCGGCGTGCGGCTGCCGCACGCCGTCACCCGGGTGGCACCCCACGCGGGCCGCGGCTGGACCGCGGGACCGGGCAACGAGGTGATGGCGCTCCAGGTGCCGCTGACCTCGCTCCGCACGGAGTGACGTCCGTGCCGTGGCCCGCACCGCGGTGCGGGCCACGGCACGGACCCCGGACACCACGAAGGGCCGGGCGGGAGACGACTCCCGCCCGGCCCTTCGCGCGCGTCCCCTACTTCTTGTTGAAGTTGTTCGCGACCTGGGTGTCGAAGTCCTCGGCGCCCTTGGCGATCGAGGTGAACGCCTCACCGAAGTTCTCCAAGCCGTGGATGGCCTGGGTGAGGCTTCCCGTGAACTGCTCGTAGGCGTCACGGATGGCCGGGCTGGCCTGGGGCAGCACCAGCTCGTCGTTGAGCATGCTCTCGACCTGGCCCTTCAGGCTCCCGAGCCGGGTCATCCACTCCTGGCAGGTGGCCGCGTGAGTCGCCGCCCGCTGCCGGACGTCCTCGGGAACGATGTGAATCGCAGGCATTGCGTCGCCTTTCTGTTCTGATGACCGGCCTGGGGGGGGGTGTCCCCGATCAGGCGAGTCTGGGGTTGGTGCCGCCGTGGGTACCCGGACTCTGCGGATGAGTGTCCGGGTTGTTGGGGTTCTTCGGGTCGTCGGGGCCGCCGCCCGGCTTGTCGCCGCCGGACCACGTCCACTCCGGCGCCTTCCCGTCGGCGCCCTTGGGGCCGCGGGTGTACTCGGTGTGGCTGCCGTCGCTGCCGGTGACGGTCATGGAGCCGCTGCCGTCGCCGTTGATGTTGGCCACCGTGTCCGAGGTGCTGCCGTCCGGGTACGTGGTGTGCGTCGTGTAGCTCGGACCGTTGTAGTTGGTGGTGGAGGTGTACTCGCTGCCGTCGTACTTGACGGTGGTCACTTCCTTGATGACGTTGCCGTCCTTGTCGACCTCCACGTGGGAGTCGATCGAACCGTTCGGCGTGTCGACGTGGAAGTCGGGCGGCGTGTCACCGGGGTCCGTGGCGGAGCAGAAGTCCGGCAGTTTGCCGGGCCCCTCGCACTCCTTGAGGTGGCTCTGCTTGTAGTCCCACAGGTCCTTCTGCTGCCGCCAGTTCTGAACGTGCAGATTGGCGCTCATCACACCCATCTCGGCGCCCAGCTCGCGGTCGAACTCGCGGAACGCCTCGCCCACGCCGCCGAAGGCGCCGGCCAGCTCCTTCAGGCCCTTGTCGGCGCGTTTCATGGTGCTGCTCGCGTTGGTGTGGAAGAGCGACATCGCACTGGCGACGCCCTCGTGCCCGAGGATCGCCTCCGCCTCACCGCTGCCCGAGCCGAGGCGGCCGAAGACGCCCTTGTTGATGAGCGGGTCGATCTCGCCCGCCAGGGCTTCCAGGTCGCGCTTGGCCGCGTTGAGGACGTCGTAGTCGATTTTGATCTCGGGCACGGGGGACCTCCGGTCGGTCCTTGGAGAATCCGGTCACCACGACCACGCACCACACCCCCCGCCGGTTCACCGCCGCGCGCGGGTTTGACCCACGTCACATGAACCGCAGGAGTGTGCCGCGCGTGGTCCTCGTGGAGAGCTCCGCCGTGCTCCTCCGCACCGAACTGGGAGGGATCCCTCACATGCCTCGCCCGAGCGACTGGAACGTTCTCGGCCTCCACGGGGATCCGACCCCCGGGGACCCGGTCCAGATCCGTCTGCTGGTCGATGACCTGGTCAAGATCGGCACGCAGGCGAGGTCCATCGCGCAGGCCATCGACCAGGTGATGAACACGGCGGACAGCAGTGTCTTCGCAGGGAAGACCGCCGACGCGTTGCGGGGCAAGGTCGACGAGAGGCTGCGCAACCACATCCACGACGTGGCCGACTCCTTCTGGGAGGTCTCCCAGAACCTCAGTGCCTGGGCGAACCACATCGAGGATGCCCAGCGGCAGGCCGACGGCGCCCTGTCGGCCGCACGCGGCCTGGCGAAGGACGACCCGCAAGTGGAGGTCCACCGGCAGACCGCCCAGAACGCGGGCACGCATCTCGCCGACGTGGGCAACACCACCGCGAATGCGATCAGAAACGCCTCCGACATCCGGCTGCCGATCTCGGACTGCCAGGTCTTCTGGGAGATGTTCCAGATCCTGGCGATCATCCTCATCGTCCCGGCGCTGATCTTCGGCGGCCCGGTCGCCCTGCTCGCCCTCGGCGTCAACATGACGCTGTTCGTGAAGGCGGCCATCGACTTCGCCCGTGGCGACATCGGTTTCCTCGACCTGTTCCTCGCGGGGCTCGGCATCATCGCCCCCACCACGAAGGCACTGCCGATCTTCGCCATCGGCGGCCTCCTCAAGTCCGGCTTCAAGGCCGTCCTCCAGTGGGGACGCAACGGCTTCCTGTCCCTGAAGGACCTGGTCAACGGGTTCCGGTTCGCCACCGTCTTCACCAGCCTGCGGGACGTCGCGCGGATCAGCCTGAGCTGGGTGCGCGAGGGCGGACTGTGGGTCATGCAGAACTTCCACAACGTGCCCGCGCTCGCCGGCTCGGTGTTCGTCAAGGGCGGGCTCGTCGTCGTGCAGGGCGTCCGCTCCATCCCCGTGGTGGTGCGCGGGTGGGGGTCGGCCGTGAGGGCCGGCGCCCCCGGGGCGTGGCAGAACTTCCGGATCTTCGCCCAGGAGACCTGGAGCAGCCAGATGGCCGGCGGCAAGTGGACGCGCCTGATCCTGCCCGTGACGCACACCGACATCGCGGAGTACGGGCTGAAGGGCGCCCTGCGCATGGGCTTCTGGGACCGCGGCGTCATGGGCCGCGGCGTGTGGGACCTGCCGGTGGGCGGCACGATCGCGCACACCGCGAGCGCCGTGCCGATGGGCCCGCACGGCGCGACCCCGCACCTGGACCTCGGGCACACCGGCATCAACATGGCCCGCATGGACCTGGAGAACGTGCGCTTCGGCAACTTCGCCGACACCCACACCTCCGTCCGCCCGTCCTCCTTCTCCGTGGCCCCCGTCAGCACCGTCGACCTGACGGGGCTGCGGGTCGGCACGGTCAACCCCGTCGCGGTGCACGGTGCGAACGCCGTCTTCGACAACTCGACGGCGGGTTTCCGGGCAGTGCGCCACATGGACGACGTGGTCGACATCGCCGGCACACAGATGAGCCGGATGAGGATCGACGCCATGGACGCGGCGCCCGGCCAGATGAGCGGGGGACTCGGGGTGAGCGCGGCGGCCCCGGGCGGCCATGTGACGCACTCCTCCGGCCTGTACGTGCCCGGCTCCGCCGGGACCCCGGTCGTGCACGAAGGCGTGGACGTCGCCGCCCTCGTCGCCAAGGGCAACGGGGGCAACCTGCTCGCGCAGGGCCCGACGGGCGTCCTGACGGCACCGCCCGGCGGGACCGGCGCGGTGCACACCGCCCTCACCGGAGTGCCCGCTCCCGCCCCCGGCGCCACGGGGCTCCACGACCTGCTCGCCGCCCCCGGCGCACCGGGCGCGGGGACGGGCGCCGCGCACACCGCGCTGACCGGCGTCCCGGCGCCGCCGAGCGGAGCCGGGGTGCACGACCTGCTCGCCGCCCCGGGCGGAACGGGCGGCGCCCACGGCCCGCTCACCGGGGTCCCCGGGCACCAGAGCGGCACCGGCGCCGCCGGAGGGTCGGCGTTCGACCTGCTGTCGGGCGGCGCCAAGGGGACGCCGAACAACCCGGTGCCCTCGCACATCGGGTCCGACCTCGGCGACAACGTCGCCGGGGCCGCACGTGCCAACCAGGCTCATATGGCCCTGGACGAGATCGTGCGGCCCGCCGGCAGCGGCCGTCCCGGCTCCGTGGCCACCGATGCCGTGCCCGGTTCCACCCCCCACGGCGTGCCCGCTCCCGGCCTGCCCAAGGGCGGCGTGCACGGCACACCGCCCAAGGACGCGGCCCGCTCCGCGCTCGACCTCCTCGACGATGGCCGCGGCGTCCGTCCCGTCGACGGCCCCGCCTTCGCCGGCGCTCCCGGAACCGGGAAGGCCGTGGACGCCGACACGGGTCACGCCTTCGCCGGCGCGCCCGCGCGCAGCACCGACGACGTGGTCACCACCCCGAGCACGCACGGCAAGGCGCCCGTCACCGGCGACGGACACGTCGCCGTGCCGCTGCGCCAGGACCCCGCCCCGGCACCGGCGACCGGGTCGGGCGGCGGGCGCGTGCACTCGCACCAGGCGGAACTGTTCCACGAGGTCAACCTGAAGCTGGGCAAGATGGGATCCGGCGCGGTGACGGTGGAGACCGTCACCGCCGCACGCCAGGTGCTGGAGGACCTCCGCGGCGCGGCCTTCACCAAGGTCGACATCCGGGCCCAGGCCGACCAGTTGGCCGTGCACCTCGCAGGCCCGGAACGCGGGCACCTCCCCGGCGGCGTCAGGGACACCGACCTCACGCACGACGCGCCCACCAGCCCCGGGCCCGGCGGGCACCACGCACCGCCCGTCCCGCCGCGGCCGCCGCGGCCCGAGAGCGGCCTGCTCGACGGGCTCGACGACGTGGACCTGGACGCCACCGGGGCACCGCTGGGTTCGCGCTTCGACTTCGACGACGACTCGGTGCCGGGCACCCCGGTCAGCGAGCACGGGACGGAGGACCTGGACGGCTTCTCGGAGTTCGTCGACCTGATCCGCCCGTTGCGTCAGCACGTGGAACAGGCCATCGACAACCCCGCGGCGAACATCGAAGTGGCCCTCGTGGCCAGCCCCGGAGGCCGTACCTGGCGCGAGTTCTCCGACGACGTCGGCCACGCCATGGTGGCCGTGATGCTGCCGGGCGAGCGCAAGCCGCTCACGATCGGCTTCTACCCGGAGGAAGGACACCTCTTCGGCAACCCGGGTGCCATCGTCAACGACGCCGAATACCTCGTCTCCGGGCACGTCCGCGTACTGGGCACCTACCGGATCACGGCGGCGCAGCTGTTCGACGGGTACCGGTACGCGATGGCCAACTCCGGTGCCGTGTACGACCTGTTCCGCTACAACTGCGTGCGCTTCGCGGAGGGCTTCGTGTCCGCCGCGCTCGGCAAGTCCGTCGCGGACCTGTGGGTGGCGGCCCCGTACCGTCTCGTCGACACGATGCTGCGCCGCGACGGCGCCTGGCACTGGGCGGACGGCACGTCGCCCGTGGCCAAGCTGACCGCCGACGACACGATCCGGTACCAGGACGCCTTCGGGGAGGTGGAGGACTGGCGGCGTGTCGACCCGGACGGGGTCCAAGGCGCCACCGACCAGGCGAAGACCTTCGTGCTCTTCGACCACCAGCGTCCCCTGATCGACGGCAATGTCAAGACGGTTCCGCAGCGGGAACGTCTCGAGATCCTCGAGCAGTTCGAGAAGATGATCACCCACACCATCCTCAACTCGGGCGACGACGCGGGACGCCAGCTGTCGCGTCAGCTGGGCGAGACGTACGGCACGCTCCGACCGGGGCTGTCCGATCTGCCGGGACCCTCGGTGACGGTGCCCGCCGCCGACGGCTCGCTCTCCGGGATCGGGAGGGGCTCCGTGGACAGCGTGCCGGAGCCTGTGCCGAGTCCCGTCGGGTCGGCCGCGGGGGACTCCGCCGGCCACCTGCCGCCGTCCTCGGTGCACTACCCGTCCGACGTGCAGCACATGTTCGGCGAGATAGACGACATGCTGCAGGACATGGGTCTCTTCCGGACCTCGCTCGACGACCTGCCCTCTGGTCCCCCCTCACCCGTGCACCCGGGGACCGGAGGGGGCGACGTCCACGTCGGCACCGGCGGGGGCGACGTCGCACGGTTCATGGACGACACTCGGCCGGTGCGGCAGCACCTGGAGCACGCGATCGCCGACCCCGCGGCCGACATCCGGCTGGTCCTGGGGACCGACGGTTCGACGGGCGCCCGTTCGCTGACGGTCTTGCTGCCGGGCCGGGACGCGCCGGTGCCCCTGGGCCCGGGTGCGCCGGGCGAACTCGGTGCCGTCCGCGGCACCGCCGACGGGGCCCCGGCGGGCGGGACGCACGTCCTGGAGGAGCACCGGATCACGGCGGCACAGCTGGAGAACGCCTATCTGTACGCGGCCCGGAACCTGCCGCTGTGGCACACCGACGCGGGCCGGTTCACCGACGGGTTCATGAACGCGGTGCTCGACGCGCGGCCGGCGGTGCCCGATGGCTCGGCCGGCAGGGCGGTGCGCGACGTGACGGCCGATGTCACGGACGCGCCGCCCGTGGTGGGGGACAAGGGCAAGGGCAAGCCGCCCGGCGGCACCCTGGACACCACCGGCTCCGGATCGGACCACGGCGGCGTGCGCGGGAACTTCGCGGACGACCTGTCGGAGATCGACGCGTCGGCCGCCATCACCGACGCCCGCCGCGAGCTGATCAACGCCCGGACGATCCGCGACGACCTGCAGACGCGCTACGTGGACGGCGTCGGCACCTCCGCCGAGGTCGACGGCGTCCGCTACCTCGAGTCGTGGCAGCAGGTCAGGCAGGCCGACGCCGCACTGGCCCAGGCCGAGGCCCACTGGAACGACCTGACCGGCGGAGCACCGCTCCCCGAGGTGCAGTCCTACACCGGCCACGGCCTCGGCGGCGGCGCGCCCCGCCTTCCGGACGGTCTGCGTTCGCTGCTGCACCTCAAGGGCCGGGGCGACGCGGTGCCCCCGGCTCCCGAGGGCATCGTGCAGTCCGTCGACCACGTCCCGTCCGCGACCCACGTCGTCACCCCGCTGGAGGGCGGGAAGTTCAGCCACGCCCTGGTGCCCAGCGGCCAGGACCTGACGGTGGCCCACTGGCTGAGCGAGCCCCAGTCGGCCCACGGCTGGCCCAAGGGCCAGGGCAAGGAGGCCTACGAGGGCGATCTCAACGCCCACCAGGAAATCCTGACCAAGGGGCTGGCGCGCGCGGAGCACGACGACGCGCTGAAGTCGGTGCTGCTGCAGCAGCAGAAGTCGTTCGACGAGAACACGCGGCTGTTCCAGGCCCTCGAAGGCCGTACGGAACTGCGCGACCTGCGCATGCCGCAGCTCGCCGCCATCGTCATGGCCGAACGGCGCGCCCTGCGCACGCTGGCGGCGGACACGGACCTGCTGACCACGAAGCTGCGCAGCGACGAGTGGGAGTGGGCGAAGGGCTACCGGCTCGACGGGGCGGAGGCCGGTGAGCTCATCACGAAGGTCCACAAGCATCTGCAGGACGAGCTCTCGCTCACGGTGAACCTCAAGCTCGGCAACCAACTGCCGGGCGGCGGCACGCTGCTGGACGCGATGACAGCGGACCAGCAACTGCTCCGCAACGCATGGGAGATCGACAACGCCGGCGCCGGGTACTACGTCACGCGCGGCAACACGGAAGAGGCCCTCGGCCTGCCGGCGTCCGTGAAGCGGACGACGGACGCCTCCGGGATCTACCCGGGCCAGGGCGGCAAGGCGTTCGCCCCGACCGCGGCCGACCTCGCGGACCTCCCGAACTACGCCGCCCTCACCTCCAAGTACCGGCCCAGCGGCGTGAAGATGTACGGGCAGGCGGTCTTCCACCTCAAGCCCAACCTGATGGAACGGGCCACGTTCACGCCTGCGGACAGCTTCGGCCAGGGCTTGGAGGGCGCCCTGAGCGTCACCGGGCGTGGCAATATGCTGCCGCTGCTCAACCACGGCCCCGAGGTGCTGGTCCGGCTCGCCTTCGCCGAGGCGACCGACTTCCAGTACGACAGCGCGTTCCGCGGCCTGCGCGATGCGGGGAAGCTCGAGGGGAAGCTCAACAGGTACTTCGAGGCCCAGCTCCACGGTGGCGTGAAGTGGGACGACCTCGACCGCGTCGTGCTCGTGAACGACGGCTTCAACCCGGCTGGGCTGCAGGCGCAGAAGCTGCAGCTGGAGCAGTTCGCCAAGGACAAGGGGCTCTCGTTCACGGTCGAGGTCCACAACGCGCGACCGGGCGCCGCGACCTCCGCCCCGGGAGTGCACCCCGCGCCCCCGGCGCCCCCCGGATCCGGTGGCGCCCACCCGGGCGGTACCGGTGGTCCGGGGCCCTCGCCGGCCCACGCGCCGGGGCCGGTGAGCGGCCACCCGGGCGGTCCCGACACGCCGCCAGCGCCCGGCGGGAGCAAGTCCGTCGGCGCGGCCGACGAAGTGCACGACAACTACGAGGACCTCCGCTTCACGGCTTCGCTCCTCGACGAGAGCGGTGCGCCCAGGGCGGACCTCTTCACCGGAACGGCCTTGCGCGTCGAGCGGTCCGGCGACGCCTCGTTCGTCTCCCCGGCGGCACCGTCCGCCTCTGCGGGCTCCGCGAAGCTGACCGATGACCAGATCCTGAACGTCGCCGTCGGCACGGGCGGCCGCAACGGTGACGAGCGCCGTACGCTCGGCGGGTTCGAGTTCGGCGCGGGCACCCGTAGCAACGACGGCAAGAACCTCGTGTCACGGCCGATCGTGGTCACGGTCAAGGACGGCGGGACGGAAGCGGAGGTGGCCGTCCATCTGAACGTCATGCTCAGCTCGGGCAACGAGGCCGACGTGACGGTGGCGGGCAAGAAGCTCGCGAACACGACGGAAGTCACCATCACCGGGAGCAAGTACCACCTCACCGCGCGACCGCACACCGACCAGAACCTGATCGACCTGCACGGCCCGTCCAGCGACACCGCGTCGAAGTCCATCCACGTGGGGCCGAGCAACGCCAAGTCCGGCTGGAACAGCAGGCCGGGCAACACCAGGAACCTCGCACAGGCCCTCGGCGTCTCGGAACAGAAGCTCATCGAGGCACTCGACAACCGGTTCCCGCCGAGCGGACTGGTCGATACGATCCACCGGTTCCAGGACGACGTGGAGCGCGCCGTCGTCCACGGCTCCGGCGCGGAGGACGTGCGGGTCCACTTCCAGGGCGACAAGTCGTTCCCCGTCCGAGGCGACTCCAATGGCGTGTCG
This sequence comes from Streptomyces sp. PA03-3a, assembly GCF_033792735.1. NCBI lineage: Bacteria > Bacillati > Actinomycetota > Actinomycetes > Kitasatosporales > Streptomycetaceae > Streptomyces > Streptomyces sp. PA03-3a. The sequence continues at coordinate 22,056 of NZ_JARAVM010000030.1, read as the reverse complement.
CCCAGGGGCGTTTCCGTGCCTGCCGGTGTGGTGGACGACGTCGTGCATGGTTCGGTTCCGGGTGCGGGGCGGGTGGATCTGACGCTGGATCCCGGTTGGGATGTGGCGCGTGGTGCGGCGGTGCCGAACACGGTGAAGCATTCGTGGGTGGATCCGGTGTCGACGCCGCGGGGTGGTGGTGCGCATGCGCCGCGGTATGAGGTGCGTGCGGGTTATGACGTGCGTAGGTTCGAGTTGGGGGACCGTTCGGTCACTGATCTGACGGTGAGGGTGCGGCTTGCCGACGACGGGCTTTCAGCGACTCAGGTCGACGCGTTGTGGGATCGAGCGGTGTCCGGTGTGGAGCGGGTCTTCAACCGTCCTGGTGAGACGCTGCGTGACGGCAGTGTTCTGCACGTCACGCTGGAGCGGGTCGCGGGCAATGCCGCTGACGCTCATCTGAATGTGAGGGTGGGTCGTCCGCAGGGGGCGATGAACCAGCACCAGTGGCGGGTCGATGCCACGGAGCAGGATCTCGCGCATGAGTTGGGCCATCAGCTGGGTCTGCGGGACGAGTACCGGGACACCACGGCCGGGCATCGCCCTGAGGTCGACGGCAGCCTGATGGGCAACTACCACAACGCCGCCCCGGAGGGCCTGTCCCAGGGCGGACTGCGCGGCCGTTACCTGGACCTCATCCACTCCCAGGTGGCGAGCCACGACCACGTCCACGTGCCGCACGTCGGCGTCGACGCGGTGGACGCGGTCGCCCCCCACGCACCCAGCAAGAGCAAGGTCAAGGCGGGGACATCGCGGGTGGCGGTCGACCCGGCAACGTTCACGCGGCAGACGGACGCCGGGCGCTTCAGCGAGGGCTTCAGCCAGGGCTTCAGCGACATCGTCGAGAATTACCGGTTGACGCCGGTGGCCCAGTACGACGGTGCGGCCAAGGGCGCGCTCCAGGGCGGTGAGGGGACGCGCTTCGTCGCCACGGTCATCGCGACTCCGGACACCGATCTGCTGAAGCTGGCGCAGACGTACGGGACGGCGTTCGGCAAGCAGTCCCTCGGCGAGCGGCTGGGCCTCGTGATCGGTGTGAACGGACAGGTCGGCAGAGACGCCGACATCGTCGACACCGTGCGGAAGTTCGCTCAGCAGTGGGAGAAGGAGGGCGACTTCTCGGTTTCCGTCAGCGGTTTCACCTGGGAGCAGCGGAACCCCCAGCTGCTGAAGGACGGCGGCCAGAAGATGGTGCCGTACGGTGCGCTGCGTGAGGCGGTCATCCGTGACGATCTCACCCGGGGCATGCTCGACAAGCTGAAGCTGAACGCCAAGGGACAGGTATACCTGCACGTCGGTGACGCCGACGTCCAGAGCATGGTCATTGGTGGGAAGCCGCTCTTCGAGCGTGCCGCCGCGAAGATCGAATCGCTGAGCGCCGACAACAAGCTTCCTCCGGAAGTGGTGAGCGGCGGTTACACCCTCCCCGGGGGTGCCGCGAAGAACGCCGCGGATCTCGACCTGGCCGTGCGCGACGCGATGGCGAAGACCGACACGCGGGCGGTCTACTTCCCCGAGCCCAACACGTTCGTCCGTGTCGACCCGGAACACGGCCTGGAGAAGGACATCCGGTTCGGCGAGGTCTCAGGAAAGGCCATCAGCTACGAGGCCAGGGAAGGGGAGCGGCTCCTCGACAGCTCCCTCAAGAACCGCGGTTACCTCTGGGAGGGGCGGGAGAACCAGGGCTTCGTCTTCGATTCGGAACTCGCTCTGGTCACGGACGGGGAGCGGATCGCCAAGGAAGTGGGGGACGACCCGCGGTCGATCCTGAGCGGGCTGACCCAGAGCCACGCGAACTCGAAGACCTGGACCGAGCAGATCGAGCGCTACATCAAGCTGCACCACCCGGACGTGCTCGTGAAGGACGCGAACGTCGGGAAGAGCCTGGCGACCATCGCCTTCCACGGCATCGGGACGGATGGCATCTCGGCCCTCAAGTCGATGACGCGCAGGGAGCTCGGAAAGGCACTTCCGGCAGAGGCGAGCGCGATCATGAAGCTGGGCGAAGATTTCCCGGCGCCCGTCAAGAAACTGCTCGACATGGCCGTCGACACCCGTAACGCTCTGGTCGACGGCCTCAACAAGCGGCTGCCGCAGTCCGTTCCCCCGTCCGCACCGAGCGCGAGCACGTCCACGGCCGCTCACGCGGGTGCCGGTACGGGCGGAGGCCGGCTGACCCCGGACGCCGTCCGGATCCTGGACAGCATCACGGGATCGAGCACGGTCGACGGCTCCCGCCGCACGCTCGGCGGTTTCGAGTTCGGAAGGGTCCGGGACACGGGGAGCACGAACCTCATCTCGCGGCCCGTGCTGATGACGGTCACCGAGGGGGACAAGTCGGTCCAGGTGGCCGTCCACCTCAATGTGATGGTCACCCCGAGCGGGAGGCTCGACGGAACGACGGTCACGCTCAACGCGTCGGACTTCCATCTGACCGCGCGGTCGAAGGCCGCTCAGGACCTCATCGACAGGTCCGGGCCGTCCGCTCTGACCGCGGACAACTCCATTCATGTGGGGCCGAGCAACGCCAAGACCGGCTGGGACAACAGGGGCGGCCACCTCAAGAACCTGGCGGACGAACTCGGCATCACGAAGGACAGCCTGGTCAAGGCGCTCGACAGCCGTTTCCCGCCGAGTGAACTGCTCGACACCGTCGCCCTGTTCCAGCGGGACGTGGAGCGCGCCATCGTCCATGCCTCCGCCTCCGAGGTCATCACGGTGGAGTTCCGGGGGGATAAGTCGTTCCCGGTCCAGGGCAAGTCCCCGGGTGTGTCGGCGCGGGCGGTCGACGCGCCGACCGGTGTGGTGGACGACTTCTTCCTCGGTGCGGGTTCTGGTGCGGGTCGGGTGGATCTGACGCTGGACGCGGGCTGGGATGCGGCGCGTGGTGCAGCGGTGCCGAACTCGGTGAAGCATTCGTGGGTGGATCCGGTGTCGACGCCGCGGGGCGGTGGCGCCCATGCTCCCCGGTATGAGGTGCAGGCCGGTTACGACGTGCGCAGGTTCGAGGTCGGTGGGCGTTCGGTCACGGATCTGACGGTGCGGGTGCGGCTGGCCGGTGAGGGTCTGTCGCCGTCCCAGGTGGACGCGCTGTGGGACCGTGCGGTGTCGGGCGTGGAGCGGGTCTTCAACCGTCCTGGTGCGGTGCTGCGCGATGAGAGCGTTCTGCACGTCACGCTGGAGCGGGTCACGGGCAACGCCTCCGACGCCCACCTCACCGTGAATGTCGGTGGTTCACGGGGCGCGATGAACCAGCACCAGTGGCGGATCGACGCCACCGAGCAGGATCTCGCGCACGAGCTGGGCCACCAATTGGGTCTGCGGGACGAGTACCGGGACACCACCGCCGGGCACCGCCCGGAGGTCGACGGCAGTCTCATGGGCAACTACCACAACGCGGCCCCTGAGGATCTGTCGCAGGGCGGGCTGCGCCCCCGCTACCTGGACCTCATCCACGCCCAGGTGGTCAGTCACGATCATGTCCCTGTGCCGCACGCCGACGTCGACGTGGTCGACGGGATCGCCCCCCAGGCGCCGAAGAAGGCCAAGCCGAATCCCGCGCGGCCCGCAGCCGTCCCGTCCACCTTCACGCGGCAGACCGACGCCGTGCGATTCACCGACGGCTACGGCGACATCGCAAGCCACTACCGGTTGAAGCCGGTGGCCCAGTACGACGGTGCGGCCAAGGGCGGGCTCCAGGGCGGTGACGGGACGCGTTTCGTGGCCACCGTCATCGCGACCCCGGACACCGATCTGCTCACGCTGGCGAAGACGTACGGGACGGCGTTCACGGACGAGTCGGTCCTGGGTGAGCGGCTGGGTCTGGTCATCGGTGTGAACGGGCGCGCCGGCAAGGAAACCGAGATCGCCGACAGGGTGCGCGCGTTCGCCCAGCAGTGGGAGCAGGAAGGCAACTTCGAGGTCTCCGTCACCGGCTTCACGTGGCGCCAGCCCGATCCCAAGCTGGTGGAGGCCGGCGCCCAGAAGGAGATTCCCTACGGTGCGCTGCGTGAGGCGGTCGTCCGCGACGACCTCACCCGTGGCATGCTCGACAAGGTCAGACTGAACGCCGGGGGAGAGGTGTACCTGCACGTCGGTGACGCCGACGTCAAGAGCATGGTCGTCGGAGGCGAGCCGCTCTTCGAGCGCGCGGCGGCGAAGATCGAGTCGTTGAGCGCGCAGAACGACGGGTTCGCCCCCGAGATGGTGAGCGGTGGTTACACCCTCCCCGGGGGTGCCGCGAAGAACGCCGCCGACCTCGACCTGGCCGTGCGCGACGCGATGGCGAAGACCGACGCGCGGACGGTCTACTTCCCCGAGCCCAACACGTTCGTCCGTGTCGACCCGGCCAACTCCCTCGGCCTGGAGAAGGACATCAGGTTCGGCGAGGTCTCCGGAAGGGCCATCAGCTACGAGGCCAGGGAAGGGGAGCGGCTCCTCGACAGCCTCGTCAAGAACCGCGGCCACCTGTGGCAGGGACGGGAGAAGGATGCCGTCGTGTTCGACTCGGGCCTGGCCCTGGTCACCGACGGCGACCGCATAGCCCTGGAAGTGGGCGACGACCCGCAGTCGCTTCTCACGGGTCTCACGCAGAGCCATGCGAGCCGGAAGACGTGGACCGAGCAGGTGGAGCACTACCTCAAGCTGCACCACCCTCACGTCCTGACGAAGGACCAGCACGTGGGGAAGAGCCTGGCGGCGATCGCCTTCCACGACATCCGGCTGGACGGCACGGAACTCCGGGTGATGAAGGGGAGCGAACTCACCACGGTCCTGAAGGGCGAGTTCACGGCGGTTCGCTCGGCCACCGGGGGCGTCAACGACACCTTCAAGCAGCTCGTCCAGATGTCCATCGACACCCGGAACGCCCTGGTCAACGGCATCAACAAGCACCTGCCGCAGTCCGTCTCGGCGGCAGCCCCGGCGGCCGCGGGCTCCACGCGGCTGACCGCGGACGGGGTGCTGGACGTCATCATCGGCGGGGGCGGCGGAAGGCCCGGGGACGCGCGTCGCACGCTCGGGGGCTTCGAGTTCGGCGTGGAGACCCGTAACAACGGCGGCCACAACCTCATCTCGCGGCCGATCGTGGTCACGGTCGAGGACGGCGGGACGCAGGCGGAGGTGGCCGTCCATCTGAACGTGGTCCTCACCTCCGGCCACGAGACGCGGGTGCCGGGCGGGTCGTCGGTCACGATCAAGGGCAGCGACTTCCACCTGACCGCCCGGTCGAAGGCCGCCCAGGACCTGATCGACGAGCACGGACCGTCCATCCTGACCGCGGACAACTCCATCCACGTGGGCCCGGGCAATGCCACGACGGGGTGGAACAACAACCGTGGTCACTTCAGGAACCTGGCGCAGGAGCTGGGTGTCTCGGAGGACAGCCTGCTCGAGGTGCTGAAGAGGCGTTTCCCGCCGGAGGATCTGCTGGACACGCTCGGGCGGCTCCAGCAGGACGTGCGCCACGCCGTGGTGCACGGCTCCGGTACGGAGACGGTGACGGTGCGTCTGGAGAGCGGCGACAAGTCGTTCCCGATCCAGGACAGCTCCAACGGTGTATCGCCCAGGGGCGTTTCCGTGCCTGCCGGTGTGGTGGACGACGTCGTGCATGGTTCGGTTCCGGGTGCGGGGCGGGTGGATCTGACGCTGGATCCCGGTTGGGATGTGGCGCGTGGTGCGGCGGTGCCGAACACGGTGAAGCATTCGTGGGTGGATCCGGTGTCGACGCCGCGGGGTGGTGGTGCGCATGCGCCGCGGTATGAGGTGCGTGCGGGTTATGACGTGCGTAGGTTCGAGTTGGGGGACCGTTCGGTCACTGATCTGACGGTGAGGGTGCGGCTTGCCGACGACGGGCTTTCAGCGACTCAGGTCGACGCGTTGTGGGATCGAGCGGTGTCCGGTGTGGAGCGGGTCTTCAACCGTCCTGGTGAGACGCTGCGTGACGGCAGTGTTCTGCACGTCACGCTGGAGCGGGTCGCGGGCAATGCCTCGGACGCTCATCTGAATGTGAGGGTGGGTCGTCCGCAGGGGGCGATGAACCAGCATCAGTGGCGGGTCGATGCCACGGAGCAGGATCTCGCGCATGAGTTGGGCCATCAGCTGGGTCTGCGGGACGAGTACCGGGACACCACGGCCGGGCATCGCCCTGAGGTCGACGGCAGCCTGATGGGCAACTACCACAACGCCGCCCCGGAGGGCCTGTCCCAGGGCGGACTGCGCGGCCGTTACCTGGACCTCATCCACTCCCAGGTGGCGAGCCACGACCACGTCCACGTGCCGCAGCTCACCGCCGCCTCGGACGACGTGATCGCACCGGGTGGCGGCACGGCGGAACGCGACCTGCTCGACCCGGCCGTCTTCAAGACGCAGACGTCCGGCTCCGGTTCGGCGATCGACGCCGTCGAACGCCGGATGGCCGAGCTCCACGACGTGCACGGGACGGACCTCGCCGGGCGGATCACGGCGCTCGACGAACTGACCGCGGCCGCTGACGACTTCCTGACCGCTCACCGTGGCGCACCGGGCGCCGCCGGCGTCGAGCGCCTGCTGGTCCAGGCCCGGGCCGAGAGCGGCGCCTACCGGCTGCTGCAGGAGCACGGCGTGTTCGGCACGGGACACGGCGGCGGCGTGGCCGCCCTCGACGACCTGACGACCCGCGTCCGTGCCGTCCTGGCCGGCGACGACCTCACGCAGGCGACCCGCCTGCGGCTCCAGGACGCGCTCACCGAGACCGAACGCCAGGCCGGCGCCCTGCGCCTGCTCGCGGGGAACGACGTACCGGCAACGCCGGCCCCCGCCCCGGCGGCCGCAGGGCGCGGCACCGACGACGTCCCCTGGGCCGAGGACTACCGCCGGGTGGAGGAACTCCTCGGCCGCGAGGGGGATCCGCGCCGGGAGGGCTGGGGCGATCTGACCCGGGCCCGGCAGGACCTCGGCAGTGCGGAGGACGCGCTGCCGCACGGCGAGGCGAGCACATCCCAGGGGCTCAGCACGATCGAGGAGCAACTGCGCTCCGACACGCTGGCGGCCCGCGACCGGGTCACGTCCGCGATCGACGGCCTGCGGGACCAGGGGATCGACCCGCACCAGGTCGAGAACCGGATCCGGGGCTTCGACGAGCGGGCCGCCGTCGACCGCGGTGCGACCCCCGGCGCCGGCAGGCTGAGTGAACTGCTCGGGAACCCCGAAGGGAGCGTCACCCGGGTCGAGTTGAGCGACTCCGGCATCGAGGGGAACAACGGACTGGTCATCGAGCGCGTCGAGGCCGGCGGCGGCAGCGTCAGCCACCGCGTCCTCGGCCGTGGGCTCGAGCTCGACGAGAGCCGGACGGTCGCCTTCCGTGACGGCGGGTTCGACGTGCGGCACACCGCGTCGGACACGGTGGTCCGCTACAACGAGTCGGGCGTCAGGACCGCCCAGGAGGTGCCGCTGCGGAACGCGGCGGAGGTCCCGAACGGCCTGCGGCTGCACACCGATCTCAACGGCCGCGGCCGCCCCGTGGCGGTCCGCCTCACCGGCCCGGACGCCGAGCACCACCTCGCGGAACCGCTGGAGGACGGGGCGGTCCGCGTCACCGACATCCGTACCGGCGGAACCACGCGCTTCCGCACGAGCGGCCGCCCGATCGACGAGGGCCTGCGGCTGCGGGGAGCGGGCGGGGCGCCGGCCGAGGGAGACCTCGTGCTGGTGCGTGAGGACGGCACCACCCGCGTCACCGACGTCCAGGGGCGCGACGTGCCCCGCACGGTGACCCCCCTGGGCGGCGGCGCCGGTTTCCGGATCACCGACGACGTCAGCGGTGCGTCCGTACGCCACGACGGGGCCGGCCGGCTCCAGGAGAGCGGAGTGTCGCTCACCCGCGCGGACGGCGGACGCGGTGACCTGTTCCTGGCCCGCGACGGTGCGGGCACCCACACGCTGACGAACGCCCTCGGCGTCCCGCAGCGCGGCGACGTCACCGCCCTTCCCGGGGGCGCCGGTTTCCGGGTCATCGACGACGGGACCGGCGCGACGTCCCGCTACACCCCGGACGGCCGCTGGCAGGACGCCGGGACCGCCCTCGCAGACCCGGCGGACGGGACCCGCGGGGCCAGGGTCGCGGTCGCGGACGGCTCCGGCGGGCTGCGTCTCACGGACGGCCTGGGCAATCCGCTGACCGAGCGTGTGACGGACGTCGGCGGCGGCCGGCTCCGTACGATCGACGGCACCACGGGGCGGACCGTGCTCCACGACGCCCAGGCCCGTCCGGTCGAGACCGGGACGGCACTCGCCGATCCGGCGACCGGGCGCGGCGCCCGCTTCGTCGTCCCGGACGCCGCGGGCGGCCACCGGCTCACCGACGCCACGGGCGCCGCCCTGCCCGAGCGGGTCCAGGCCCTGCCCGGCGACGGCGGTTTCCGTGTCACCCACGCCACCGGCTACCGGACGTTCGCGGCCGACGGCGCCTTCACCGGCGACGGCCTGCGCCTCACCGGCCGCGGCGGCGAACCGGTCGGCCACCTGGACCAGGCCGCGGGCGGAGGACCGCGGTGGCTGGACGACACGTTCGCGCCCGACCCCCAGCGGGCCGTCACCGTCCACGGGAACGGCCACATCGAGATCGCCCGGCCCGGGGGCGGCCACCAGGTGTTCCACGGCACGACCGGGGAACTGGTCCAGGAGGTCACCCCGCTGCCCGGCGGCGGCCACCAGGTCACCGCGGCCCACGGTTCCTTCGCCCGCCACGACGCGGCCGGCGTCCTGACCGCCCACGGCACCCCGCTGCCGGACGGGGCGGGCGGAGGCGTCCTCGTCACGCGGGCACCGAGCGCGGACGCCCCGAACGGCGCGCACTGGCTGGAGGACCCCGCGGGCAACCGCCTGCGGCACTGGAACGCCACCGGGCAGCCGACGGGCGGTGTGCGGATCGAGTGCACGCTGCCCGGCGGCCCGCGCCGCGGGGAGTTCCTCGAGCTGGACCCGAACGGCGTGGTCGTCCGGCAGGGCTTCAACGTCCTCGACAAGGGCAGGACGACCCCGTACCAGTACGTCCTGGACCACCGGAGCGGCACGTGGGCCCGTACCGGGGGGCCCGACGGCGCCCCCCGGGGTGTCTTCCACCACGGCGAGGCCGATCTGACGGGTGCCGCGAACGGCAGGGTGGTGCTGCTCAGCGCGACCGGGGCTCCGGTTCCCGTCTTCGAGCGCCGTGTGCTGCCCGGCGGCGGGCTCCTCGACTCCTTCCGCCGCACCGACAGCATCGCGTTCGGCCGTACCAACCCCCGTACGAGCTGGGCGCGCTGGGGCGACGACGCGACCCTGTCCGGTGCGGGGATCCGTGAATACGACACCGCCGGCTCCGGCTGGCGCGACTTCCACGGGCGCAACGTCGTCCACGAGTACCAGGCCGGCCTGCAGAAGCACGCCAACGGCACGGGCCACACGCTGGCGCTGCGGAACGGGAACGGCGAGCTGCGCTGGCACCGCTACGACGGCGCCGGCGAGGAACTCGCCGAGGGCCCCCGGATTCCGGACCGGTTCGACTCCGGCTGGACCGACCTCGCCGACGACGGGCGGACCCTCGTCCAGCGCAAGTGGGGCATGGGGCGCCTGCCGGAGCACGCGGGCCAGTACGAGGAGCACAGGCTCGTGCAGGACGCCGGTGCGCCCGGTGGGTGGAGGACCGACGGGACCTGGCAGCGCCAGTCCCCGCACGGCAAGGAGGTCGGCAAGGCCGAGGTCGTCGACGGCCACCTGCTGGTCACCGAGCGGTGGCGCGAGCAGCGCCCGCCCGTCTGGGTCCGCAACGGCTTGCTGCCGGGTGCGGGCCGCGCGGAGGGCGCGTACGCCCATGTGCTCGGCAACAACGCCCACCAGCTGTTCACCTGGGAGAAGCGGCCGATCGGCACCGCGACCGGCGAGGGGACCTCGGGTGTGCGGTACGTCGGCCTGGACGGCGGAATCCTCGACCTGACCGCGAACGGCGACTTCGCGCGCCTGACGACCAAGCTGCACGACGGCACGACGATCAAGGTCGGCGACCACGCCGGCCGTCCCGCGTACGAACCCGCGGCCGCGGCGCACCAGCCGTGGGAGGCCGGGCAGTCGCGGGGCTACCGCGTGCCGCAGGACCCGGCGGCCACCGGCCTGCTGTGGACGGACGAGTTCCGCGACGCCACGGGAGCCCGCCACGTCGCCCGCGAGGGCCTCCCCGGCGGGGTGGTGCGCGAGTACACCACCCCGCGGGCCGTGGACACCCCCGCAGGCCACGGCACTTGGGTCACCCGCGACGCGCACGGCAACCTGACCGGGATGCGGCAGCCCAACCCCGACGGCGCCGCGAACAGCTTCATCGAGGGTGTGGGACGGGCGGACTCCGCGAAGTGGACGTGGCGGGAGGTGAACGCCGAGGGCGCCCCCCTCGGGTCCTCCGGCACCAGGGAGTTCTTCCGCGGCTCCAACGACCCGAGGCTGTCGTGGGACGACTCCTTCCGGGACCTCGACGCGGACCGCAGGCTGGTCCGCGAGCGCCGCATGCTCGACAAGGGCCGCTACGTGGAGGCCTGGCGCGACCCGGACCACGACACCGGCTGGCTGACGGCGGCGTACGAACGGACCGGGAACCGGATCGACCCCGGCCCCGGGCTGCAGGTGCGCAGCTGGTGGAACGGCACGTCCTGGCAGGACCAGTGGTCGCGCGGCGCGCGCCACTTCCGTGACGAGCTGCGGCCGCTGCCCGACACCGAAGGCGCCACCGTCAGGCTCCGCGAGGTCCCGGTGGGCCTCGGCGGTCCGCTGCGGGTGCGCGAGTACGATCCGGCGGCCGCGACCCCGCACTCGGTCTGGAAGGAGTTCGACCACGAGTCCGTCGTCCGTGAGCGCAAGGCCGAAAGGGGCGCCGACGGCACCGTCACCGGCTACCTGGAGACCGACGCCTGGCGCGGTCAGTGGAACCGCTACGACGCCGACGGCGGACTCGTCGCCCAGCGCACCGACAGCGGCCTGGTCTGGGAGCGCGGTCCGCTCGGTCAGATGAGGCTGGTGGGCAACGAGTACGACTACCGCGGGGCGCTGACCGAGATCCGCGGCTGGGGACGCCGGATCCGCGAGGCCCAGCGCATGCCGTGGTCCGGCACGGTGGTGCCCGACGGCGCCGGTGCCGCGCTCCGCGAGGCCCGGTACGAGCCGTACTGGCGGACGCTGGCGTACAAGGCCGCCGTGGAGTTCGGCCAGGAGTTCGTCCTGGAGTTCGGCGCCAACCTGGCCGTGAACGGCATCGTCGCCGCGGCTCAGGACAAGCCGTTCACCGGTAAGGACGTGCTGAAGGCGTTCGCCAACGCCGCCGTGTCCTCGGGCGTCAAGACCGGTGTCGGCGTCGCGGTGCACGAGAACCGGGCAGCCGGGTTCCGCGAGCTGGGCAACCTCAAGACGACCCTGGCCAACGTGGACGGCGGCAAGCACCCGCAGCGCAGGCCGTTCAACCACGACAAGACCTGGACCAACGAGTGGGCCGGGAACGAGACCCCGACCCGCTGGCGCGGCGGGATCTACGACTTCACCTTCAGCGCGGGCACCAGCGTGATCTCGGGGTGGGTCAACGGCGCCATGAACGCCGCCGTGTGGGGCGTGAGCAACGCCGACGGGACCACGGTCAAGCTCAGCGGCGCGGACGCCTTCCTGGACGGCGGCATCAACGCCGCGGCGGCGCTCACCACGTCGGCCTCCACGGCGCTGGTGAAGAACGTGGTGGTGCTGGGCGGAGGCAGCCGGCTCTTCCACCGTCAGGGCTTCGCGGACTTCTGGATCCAGCTACCCTTCAAGATCTTCGAGAAGTCGATCCAGTCGGTTTACCTGACCGGTGCGTACCGTGCGAGCATCAACCCGTCCTGGTACCAGGTACCGCCGGCGGGCACCCAGCAGAAGCAGTAGAGGATCCGGAACATGACGCGTCACACCGTGGCCCCGAAAGGACAAGGCGGCCGGGGGGCCTTCCACCGGATCGCCGACGCGGTGCGCGCCGCCGCCCCCGGCGACGTCGTGGTGATCGCCCCGGGCACCTGGACCGAGGCCGTGGTGCTGGACCGTGCCGTCGTGCTCACCGCCGAGCACGGCCGGGGGAGCGTCGTGCTGGCCGCGCCGCCGGGGGACCGGCCCGCGCTGACCGTCGACGGGCCGGACTGCGCCGTGCACGGCGTCACCGTGTGGGGCGCCGACGACGGGGCCCCCGCGATCGCCGTCTCGCCCGGTGCCGGGCTGGTGCTGGAGGACTGCGCCGTCGAGGGGGGACGCGTCCAGGCCCGCGGTCCGGAGGACGAGGAGAGCGGGACGACCGCCCTGATCATGCGGCGCTGCCGCCTCGAGCGCGCCCGGCTGGCCGGCCTGCACCTGGCCGGGGCGGTCCGCGCCCGCGCCGAGGACACCAGCGTCACCGGCGTGGACGGCACGGGCGTCGTGCTCTCGGGAACGGCCCGGCTGGAGGCGGCACGCCTGCGGCTGGACCGTACGACCGGTTCGGGCATCCGGCTGCGCGGCAGCGCACGTCTGCGGCTCTCCGACTCCTCGCTGACCGGCACCGGACGGGCCGGGCTGCTGCTGGAGGAGGCCGCCGAGGCCACGGCCGGCGAACTGCGGATCGAGTCGCCCGGCGCGGCCGGTGTGCACGTCACCGGCACGGCGCGCGCCGAGCTCACCGACTGCCGGATCCGCGGGGCGTCGGCCAGCGGGGTCGTGGTCCAGGACAACGCGGTGCTCGACGCCAACGGCTGCGCGGTCGCCGACGCCGGGGCCAACGGGCTGCTGGTCACGGGCGCCGCGCAGGCCCGGCTCGCGGACTGCCGGATCGACCGCAGCGCCTTCAGCGCGGTCCACCTTTCCGGCTCCGCCACCGGACGGCTGACCGACTGCCTCGTCCGCGACGGGGCCGAGCACGGCGTCCACGCGGCGGGCGAGGCCCGTCTCGAACTCGCGGACTGCGGGATCAGGAACGTCGCGATGACCGGCGTCGCCGTGGCCGAGCAGGCAGTGGCGACGGTCACCGGCTGCCGCATCGACGAGGTGGCGACGGGCATCGGTGTCGGCTCCACCTCGGAGAGCCGGGTCGAGCACACCACGGTCACCGGCACCAGGGACATCGGGGTGCAGGTCGCGACCGGAGGCACCGCGGTCCTCACCGGCATCCGGATCACCGGGGCGGGCGCGGCGGGCGTCGTCGTCGACAAGGGCGCCGAGGCCACCGTCGACGGCGGCTCGGTGGAGGACTGCGCCGGCTCCGGCGTCGTCGTGTGGACCGGGGCCCGCTCCACGGTCGTGAACCTGCGCATCGACCGGCCCGCCAAGAACGGCGTCTTCCTCGCCGAGGGCTCCACCGGCACCTTCACCTCCGTCGAGGTGTCCGGCTCCGGCTTCCCCGCGCTCCACGTGGGCACCGGCGCGGACCCCGTCTTCCGGCACTGCCGGATCCGCGACTGCGCGGACGCGCTCGGCACCGACGAGGGCGCGGCCCCGGAACTGGACGACTGCACCGCCGACGGCGTCCCGCTGACCCTCGGGGGACCCGCGGCCGCCCCGGTGGCGCCCGCGGCCCCGGGCGCTCCCCCCGCACCGCCGGCCGTGGGCACGCGTCCCGCGGCCGGCGCCGACGACCGGGACGTGCCCGAGGAGAGCCTGGAGGACCTGCTGGGCGAGCTGAACGCCCTCGTCGGCCTCGACCGCGTCAAGCACGACGTCGGCTCGCTGGTGAAGCTGATGCAGACCGTCCGCCGCCGCGAGGAGGCCGGACTGCCCGCCCCGCCGCTCAGCCGGCACCTGATCTTCGCGGGCAACCCCGGCACCGGCAAGACCACCGTGGCCCGCCTCTACGGCAGGCTCCTGAAGGCCCTCGGACTGCTGCGCGAGGGTCACCTGGTGGAGGTCGACCGTACGGCCCTGGTCGGCGAGTACGTCGGCCACACCGGCCCCAAGACCACCGCCGCGTTCAACCGCGCTCTCGGCGGTGTGCTCTTCATCGACGAGGCCTACACCCTCGCCCCCGTCGGCGCAGGCAACGACTTCGGCACGGAGGCGGTCGCCACCCTGGTCAAGCTGATGGAGGACCACCGCGACGACGTCGTCGTCATCGCCGCCGGATACCCCGGCGACATGGACCGCTTCATCAGCTCCAACCCGGGCCTGTCCTCCCGCTTCGGCCGCACGCTGCTCTTCGAGGACTACGCGGCGGACGAACTGGTCTCGATCGTCGAGTACCAGGCCGCGGAGCACCAGTACGAACTCACCCCCACCGCCCGCGAGGAACTCACCCGCCTGTTCGAGGTCCTCCCGCGCGGGGAGGGCTTCGGCAACGGCCGCTCCGCGCGCCAGATGTTCCAGGAGATGACCGAACGGCAGGCGCAGCGCGTCGCCGAACTCGACGACCCCACCGCGGACCAGCTCATGGCCCTGGAGGTCCACGACCTCCCGCGGCCCGCGGTGCACGGCTGACCGCCCGGCCCGCGGGCGAGCGTCGCGGCGGGCTCAGTCGCCGGGGGCGGGAGGCGCGGCAGTGGTCAGGCGCGCCTCCATCGCGTCCCGCCCCTGAAGTCGTGCGCCCCGATCGGGGCCGCACCACTGTGTGACATGAGAACGCGCACGTCAACGCGGATTCGGGGCGTCCTACAGATCCAGCACCAGGTCGGTGCGCGGCTGCGAGCAGCAGATCAGGGCGTTGCCCGCGGCCGGTTCGTCGACGGGCTCGGGGGCGTACCCGACGCCGCCGGTCAGGACCGGGGTCTCGCAGGTGTGGCAGACCCCGGTGCGGCACGACCAGCGGGTCGGCACGTCGCACGCCTCGGCGAGTTCGAGGAGCGAGCCGTACCCAGGGTGCCAGGGGACGCTGAGGCCGCTGCGGGCGAAGGACACCGACGGCCCGGTCGGCTCGCCGGGCGGGGCGGCGGGCGGGTGCGGGGCGCGGGCCGCCGCGCCGACCACGCCCGGGTTGATCGAGGACAGCGCGCCGAAGGTCTCCATGTGGATGCGGTCCTCGGCCAGTCCGCCCGCGGCCAGCGCCTCCGCCATGTCGTCCATGAAGGCCTGCGGCCCGCAGACGTAGGCGTCCGCGTCCGGCGGCAGTTCCAGCGCGGCGATGCGGGCCGCGTCGAGCCGGCCGGCCCCCGTGTAGTCCGCGCCCGCGCGGTCGCTCTCCCGGGGCCTGCTGTACGCGATGTAGGCGTGCGCGCCCGCCAGCCGCCCCACCAGGGCCCGGGACTCCGCGGCGAACGGATGGCTCTCGCCGTCGCGCGCCACGTGCAGCCACCACACCTCGCGCCGGCCGCAGGCGTCGGCGAGCGCGTACAGCATCGCCATCACCGGCGTGGCGCCCACTCCCGCGGACAGCAGCACCACCGGCGTGTCGCCCTCCCCAAGGACGAAGGTGCCGCGCGGCGCGGCGACGTCCAGCAGGTCGCCCTCCCGTACGTGCCGCCGCAGGAAGCCGCTGCCCGCTCCGTGCGGCTCCTGCTTGACGCTGATGCGGTACTCGGCCGCGCCGGGCCGCCCGGACAGGGAGTAGGTGCGGATCAGCGGCGGCCCGTCCGGGTCCGGCCGCATCCGTACGGTGAGGAACTGGCCCGGCATCCCGGCCGGCAGCGGGCTGCCGTCCTGCGCGGCCAGGGTCAGCGAGAAGATGCTGCTGCTCTCCTCCCGCACGCGGGCCACCCGCAGCGGGCGGAAGCCCGGCCATGCCGGGGGAGGGGCCGCGGCCCCCGTCAGCCCGGGGTTGCCCGCGGTGCCGCCGCCCTCCGCCGGGCTGTCGAGCAGCGCCCGCATCGACGCCTGCCACCCCGGGCTCAGCGCGGGGATGCGCAGGGCACGCTCGACCTGGTCGCGGGGGTGCCCGGGCAGGTACAGCAGCGCGTCGATCTCGGCGACGGTCATGGCCTCCGGCCCCGTCCCGAGCTTGACGATCTCGTCGCCCGCGGTGACCTCGCCCTCCTCGAGCACCCGGAAGTAGAAGCCGGGGCGCCGGTGGGCCACGAGCAGTGCGGCCATCCGGGGCTCCGCCATGCGCATCCCGACCCGGTAGCAGGTCACCCGCGGCTGCGTGACCTCGAAGACTGCGCCGCCGATGCGGTACCGGTCGCCGATGCACACCTCGTCGTCGGGCAGCCCGTCCACCGTGAAGTTCTCGCCGAACTGGCCGAAGGTGAGGTCGTCCCGGCCCAGCTCCCGCTGCCAGTGGCGGTACGAGTCCAGCTGGTACACCAGCACCGCCCGCTGCTCGCCGCCGTGACCGCCGAGGTCACCCTGGCCGTCGCCGTCGATGTTGAGCCGCCGGACCATGCGCGGACCCGAAACCGGGTCCTTCCAGACACCCGTGTACGTCGTCCGGCCCTGCCACGGCACGTTCTTGGGCTTGCCGACGCTGACGGCGACCAGTGTGGCCATGCGCCATCTCCCTCGTAGCGCGACCCCCGCCTCCCGGCCACGCTATTACGCCCGCCGTGCCGCGCAACCCGGCCGGTCCCGGCGGGCCCACCGCCCGGCGCGAGAAATCCGGCCCCGAGCGGGATTGCGGGCGGGCACGACGGTGTTGATCCACGCGACAGCGCCGGACCCGATGGACGGAGACCCGCACCACCCATGTCCACCACCGTTGATCACGCGCATCCCGCGGAGGCCGGGGGCGAGCCCGCCCGGGACGGCGTACCCGCCCTGGACAACCCCGTGTGGGGAGCCCTCACCGGCCCGCACGCCCGCTTCGCCGAGGTCTGCGGCCGTGCCGCCCGCTACCGGTCCGACGTGTCCCTCTTCGCGGGCCTGTCCGACCCGGCCGACCCGGCGGACTGGGCCGATCTGGCCAAGCTGCTGGGCCCCGGCGGCACCGCCCTGGTCACCGGTTCACCGGTGATCCCCGACGAGTGGGAGGTCATGGAGGGCGGCGAGGGCGTGCAGATGGTCGACACCGCACTCCGCGCCGAGCACGCCCCGGAGGCCGTGCGGCTCGGCGCCGGCGACGTCGACGACGTCATGGACCTGGTCGCCCGCACGCGGCCCGGGCCCTTCCTGCCGCGAACCCTCGAACTCGGCACGTACCTGGGCATCCGGGAGAACGGCCGGCTGATCGCCATGGCCGGGGAGCGCCTACAGCCGCCCGGCTGGACGGAGATCAGCGCCGTGTGCACCGACCCGGACCACCGCGGCCGCGGTCTGGCGACCCGGCTGGTGAGCGCCGTCGCCGCGGGCATCAAGGAGCGCGGCGACACCCCGCTGCTGCACGCGGCCGCGAGCAACACCAACGCGCTGCGGCTCTACGAGTCGATCGGCTTCACTCTCCGCCGCCGGACCCTGTTCCTGCTGGTCCGCGCGCCGGGGGCCCGGGCCTGAACGGCGACGGTCCGCTCCCGGTCCTCGCCGTCAGGGGCGGGGCCGCGGGGCGGGCCGGTACGCCTCCGGCCCGTGCGCCCGGCGACCCGGCGGCCCCGGACCTCAGGCGTCGGCCGCCAGGCACACCACCGGCACGCGCTGGACGAGGTTGTTGGCGAAGCCGCCACGGTTCCAGGGCTGTTCCAGCGGCTGGGTGTGACCCTCCGCGTCGGTGGCGCGGACGCTCAGCACGTGGTGGCCGGGCGTGGCGTCCCAGGTGGTGTGCCAGTGCCGCCAGGCCCAGGGGTGGCCCTCGTCCCCGAGTTCGGCCGCGTGCCAGGTGCGGCCTCCGTCCGTGCTCGTCTCCACGCCGGTGACGGGCGCCCGGCCGGACCACGCCCTGCCCTCCAGCCGCTGCGGTCCCGGCCGCACGACCCGGGTGCGCGTCATGAAGTCGGGGAAGCCGGGCGGCACCATGAGCGCGCGCGGCGCGATGCGGGTCACCGGCTCACCGGGCTCGTCGGGCTCCTGCCGAAAGCGGTAGGCGACGGCCTGCTGGAAGCCGGTGAACAGGGTGTCCGTGAGCGTGATGTCGCACAGCCACTTCACATGCGCCATGCCGTACCAGCCCGGGACGACCAGGCGGACGGGGTGGCCGTGCTGGGGCGGGAGGGGCGCGCCGTTCATGGCGTACGCCACCAGGACCTCGGGGTCCTCGGCGGTGGCGTCGGCGACCGTGAGCGAGCGCTGGTAGTCCTGCTCGACCCCGCGCTCCACGCCGTGGTCGGCGCCGGTGAAGACCGCCTCGACGGCCTCGGGCGCCACGCCCGCCTCCCGCAGCAGCGTGCGCAGCGGCACACCCGTCCACTCGGCCGTGCCGACCGCCTCGTTCAGCCAGGGCTGGCTGACCGGGCGCGGGGTCAGTCCGGCCCTGCCGTTGCCGGCGCACTCCATGGTGACCCGGTGCGTGACCGCCGGGTAGCGGCGCAGGTCGTCCACGGACAGTTCCAGCGGCGTGCGGACCTTGCCGCCGACGGTGAGCCGCCACGTCGCGGCGTCGGCCGGCGGGATGTCGAAGTGGACCAGCACATAGTGCAGGCCGGGTGGTGTGACGTCGTAGCGCAGGGCCTCCAGGGGCAGTGCGTGGTTGCGGGCCGCCAGGCCCAGCTCGTCCATGCCGATGCCCTCGGCCGGTTCGGCCAGCCGGGACGCGGCGCTCACATGCGCGATGTTCGGATCATCCACCCCACCAGTGTGGCGGGCGGTTCCCGCCAGGTCACCGCCGGGCACGGTCGAGCAGTGCCCGCAGCACCGGGCCCCGCGGCGACTCGCGGGGCAGCGCGCGCAGCGCCGCCCGCAGCAGTTCGACGTCGTCGTGGTTGCCGGGCCGGTCCAGCCAGTCGAGCAGCAGCCGGGCGTCGCCGCGGTCGCGCAGGGCGCGGCGCAGCGCCCAGTCGAGTTCCTCGCGCGCGTCGACGATGGCCGGGGCGTCCGAGCCGGGCAGCAGCGCCCCGGGGTAGCGGGCCAGGGCCCGGCGGTGTGCGCCGCGCGCGAGGAGGGCGCGGACCTCGTCGGCGTCCGTGGCGGCCGGCAGCAGCAGCCGGTACGGGCGCGAGCCCAGCACCTGCGGGCCGAGCAGCCTGCGCAGCCGCGACATCTCGGCGCGCATGGTGACCCGCGCCGACTCGTGCTCGTGCAGCCGCGCCGCGAGCGCGTCGGCGCCCAGCCCCCGCGGATGCCGGGCCAGCAGGAAGACGATCTCCGAATGCCGCGGACTCAGTTCCACCGTCCCGTACGGAGAGGTCAGGCGCGCCCGGTCGCGCGCCAGCACCTCCAGGCGGGCCCCCGCCCCCGATGTCCCCGAAGCGCCAGGCGCCCCCGGTGCCGGGGCCGCCGGCAGTACGCCGCGCAGCCGCAGCAGCCGTAGCTCGGCCTCCGCCGCCGCCACGGTGGCCCGTACCAGCGCCAGGGCGTGCGGCGCCGCGATGTCGTCGCCGCCGGTCAGGTCGAGCACGCCGATCACGGCGCCGGTGTCCGGGTCGCGGACCGGGGCGGCGGAGCAGCTCCACGAGTGCACCGGGCGGATGAAGTGCTCGCCCGCGTAGATCTGCAGGGGCCGCCCGAGCGCGACCGCGGTGCCGGGTGCGTTGGTGCCGGCCGCGTCCTCCGCCCACTGCGCGCCCTCGACGAAGCCGATCCGTTCGGCCCGTGCCGCCAGCCCCGGCGTGCCCTCGACCCACAGCAGCCGAGCGTGCTCGTCGCCGACCGCCACCAACTGGTCGCTGTCCTGGGCCGGTTCGACGAGCAGGCTGCGCACCACGGGCAGCACGGCCGCCATCGGATGCTGCCGCCGGTAGTCCCGCAGTTCCGCGGCGCCGAGCCCGGGCGAGCGGGGCCCGTCGGCCTCCGGGTCCACGCCGCCCCTGAGCGAGCGCTGCCAGGAGTCACGCACGACGTCGCGCACCGGCCGTGGCGGACGCCCCGTCGACAGGAACTCCTCGTGGGCGCGCGCCACGTCCCGCCGCAGGAGGTCCGGATCGGTCCCCGGCGGCCAGGCCGCGTAGGACGCCGCGTACGTGACAGTCATGGCCGTCCCCGGGAGTCGGCACGGACCGGTGCCCGGCGGCACCGGGTGGGGTGCCGCCGAGTGTAGTTCCGTGGTGGCGCTCCGCCGCAACCCTGTTGCAACCTTGTGCCCCCTACGGTCCCCCCAACCGCCGTCCGCGACGGAGCGGGCGGCTCGCAATGGGAGGCCGCCCCATGACCCGGTACGCCAACCCCGGTTCCGACGACGCGATCATGAAGTACCAGTCCCGCTACGACCACTGGATCGGCGGCGAGTACGTGCCGCCCGCCCGCGGCGAGTACTTCGCCAACCCGACCCCGGTCACCGGCGAGATCTTCACCGAGGTCGCCCGCGGCACCACCGAGGACGTCGACAGGGCCCTCGACGCGGCCCACGCCGCCGCGCCGGCCTGGGGCCGTACGTCGGTGACCGAGCGGGCCAACGTCCTGGGCAGGATCGCGGACCGCATGGAGGCGCACCTGGAGGAACTGGCCGTCGCCGAGAGCTGGGAGAACGGCAAGCCGGTCCGGGAGACCCTCGCCGCCGACATCCCGCTGGCCATCGACCACTTCCGCTACTTCGCGGGCGCCATCCGCGCACAGGAGGGCAGCCTCGCCGAGATCGACGAGGACACCGTCGCCTACCACTTCCACGAGCCGCTGGGCGTCGTCGCGCAGATCATCCCCTGGAACTTCCCGATCCTGATGGCGACGTGGAAGCTCGCCCCGGCCCTCGCCGCGGGCAACGCCGTCGTCATCAAGCCCGCCGAACAGACCCCGGCCTCCATCCACTTCTGGATGAGCCTGATCGCCGACCTGCTGCCTCCCGGCGTGGTGAACATCGTCAACGGCTTCGGCGTCGAGGCCGGCAAGCCGCTCGCCGCCAGCCCGCGCGTCGCCAAGGTGGCCTTCACCGGTGAGACCACCACGGGCCGGCTGATCATGCAGTACGCCTCGCAGAACCTGAAGCCCGTCACCCTGGAACTGGGCGGCAAGAGCCCCAACATCTTCTTCGACGACGTCTCCAGCGCCGACGACGACTTCTACGACAAGGCGCTCGAGGGCTTCACGATGTTCGCCCTCAACCAGGGCGAGGTCTGCACCTGTCCGTCCCGCGCGCTGATCCAGGGCGGCCACTACAACGCCTTCCTCGAGGCGGCCGTCACCCGCACCGAGAAGATCGTCCAGGGCCACCCGCTGGACGTCTCCACCATGATCGGCGCCCAGGCCTCCAACGACCAGCTGGAGAAGATCCTCTCCTACTTCGACATCGGCCAGCAGGAGGGCGCCAAGGTCCTCACCGGCGGCGAACGCGCCGAGCTGGGCGGCGAACTGGCGGGCGGCTACTACGTCCGGCCGACCATCCTCGAGGGCGACAACCGCATGCGCGTCTTCCAGGAGGAGATCTTCGGCCCCGTCGTCGCCGTCACCTCCTTCGGCGACTTCGACGACGCCATCGCCACCGCCAACGACACCCTGTACGGTCTCGGCGCCGGTGTGTGGACCCGCGACGGCAGCACCGCCTACCGCGCCGGACGCGCCATCCAGGCGGGCCGCGTCTGGACCAACTGCTATCACGCCTACCCGGCGCACGCCGCCTTCGGCGGCTACAAGCAGTCGGGCATCGGCCGTGAGACGCACAAGATGATGCTCGACCACTACCAGCAGACCAAGAACCTCCTGGTCTCCTACTCCCCGAGGAAGCTCGGCTTCTTCTAGGCCGCGCCTGTCTCGCCGGCCGCCGTCGCGCGGGCGGACCTCGCCGGTGTCGGGCCGGCCGGCGAGGTCCAGGCCGCGGGCCGGGTCGCGGGTCCACACGGACGCCGCGGCGGCCTGCGGGACTCCGCCTGCCGGTGCCACGACATCGTCCAGGTCTTCGGCCCGCGGCACGGCGGGCGGCGGGCCCGCGCGCCGACGCGCGGCCGAACGGCGGGTGGACGCACGCCCGTTGACCGGGGCCGGGGGGCTCGTCAGGCGTGCGTGCGGCGGACGCAGGCGGCGGCCATGTCGCGGAGGCTTCCGGTGCGCCGGAGCAGGTCCCGCTGGATCTGGGCGCCGTTGCCGGTCTTGAGGAGTCCGGCGAGGGCGTCCTGCGCGGGGACCAGGTCGCCGTTGTCCTCCAGGGCGTCGCGCACGTGG